>NZ_JBFBJT010000025.1:0-67978 GCF_040686175.1 Streptomyces sp. NPDC086077
GCGGGCTGGGAGACGCGCGTCCCGACGGGCCGGCTGAACGCCTTCCTCGGTGAGCTGGTCTCCGCCCATCCGCACCCGGTCCGGGGCGGCAAGCAGCCGCGCATCCTGTTCGGCACGCAGGCCGGCACGAAGCCCCCGCGGTTCGTCCTCTTCGCCTCCGGCTTCATCGAGGCGGGCTACCGGCGCTTCATCGAGCGCCGGCTGCGTGAGGAGTTCAGCTTCGAGGGCACGCCGATCCACATCTCGGTGCGGGTGCGCGAGAAGCGCGGCGCGAAGAAGAAGTAGGAACAGCAGGAGGGCGGCCCCCGTCGGGGGCCGCCCTCTCAGATTCCCCGGCGGGGGCCTGGTGGCAGCGCGGGGATGTGATGCGTTCCTGTGGAGTACTGCTGCCCGAGCGTGCCGACCCGCTGCCAGGTCGGCTGCTGCCCACCGCTGTGCCGGGTGGTCTGCGCGCCCGCGCTGTAGGCGCCGTACGAGCCGCTGTGCGCGTCCGAGCCCTGCGGGAGGATCCCGAACGCGGTGAACCCCAGGTGCTCCTCGCCGCGCCGGTCGCCCGGCAGCGCACGGAAGGACTTGACGTACTCGGCGTAGAGCGCGTCGTAGATCGGCGTGGCCGATGGCCCGCAGGAATGATCCTGACCGGACCGAGCGGACGGAATCGGCTGCAAGGACTGGCGGCGGGAAACGTCGTATGCGTGCACGTATGTCCAAACGACCCCGAGCGGGAAGGGATGCGGTCGCGGCACCGCCTCACGGGGCGCGGCGAACGGCGCGCCCGGCCACGGACGACCCGCACCCGGCGACGCTCCTCACCGCCCGGACGAAGCCGGGTGTCAGGTCCCCGCGAGCGGCAGCACGCTCGCGACCAGCTTGCCGCCCGCCGCGGCCTTGTCCAGCGCGTCCCGCAGCAGGTCCTCGCGGGGCTGCCGTCCGATGGAGCCGACCGGCGCGGCGAACATCAGCACCTGCTGGTGCTTGTTCGCGGCCGCCCGCCAGCCCTCGGTGACCTGCAGCGGCTGGTGCGCCTGCCACCATGCCACCGGCTGCCCGCCGTTCATCCCGGGCTGGAGCACCGCGTGCAGCTGCCCCATGGCGAGCAGCACGGACCAGCCGTGCAGCACCGGCGGTACGGAGTTCAGCTCGGTCACCGGCATGAAGCCCTGCTCGATCAGCAGCGGCAGGAAGTCGTCCCCGGCGGCGGTGGAGCCGGGGCGCACGATGGGGCCGGTGGGCTCGACGACCAGGGCCGGGTGCAACTCACCGGCGATCAGGACGAGGCCGCTGGTCACGCCGAGCACCGCCTGCTCGGGTACGAGCTTCGCGGGCTCCAGGTCGGCGGAGTTGCCGCTGATGGACCTCACGGCGCCCTGCAGCTGCTCCTCGGTGACCTGGACGACCTGCGAGGGCAGGCAGCCGGCGTGGGCGAAGGCGAGCACGGCGGTCTCGTCGCCGATGAACAGGACGGTGCTGGTGCGCTCGTGCTCGGAGTCGCCCGGGGTGCGGCAGGACGTGCAGTCGTAACTGCCCGGGGCGTTGTCTCCGGCGAGCAGCCGGTCGGCTTCTTCGTCGCCGATCTCGGCGCGTACCTCGTCGCTGACGTCGAGCATGCGCGGCACGGGTGGCTCCCTCGGGATGCGGTGCGTGGCGAGGCCGGGTGGCTCCCGGCCTGTGGGCCGGGGTGCGTCCCCGGCTCATGAAGAAGACAACGGCCGAGCTGTGGCGGTAGTCACGCTGCTGGGCGAACGGAATCGAACCATCCACCGCACACGGTCACGACCGGCATGAAATCGAACACACTGCGTCAAGTGGTCGTCACCGTAAGGGACTTGAGTCGGTGAGGTGGGTCACAGTGTAGAGGTGGCCGTGGTCGACAAATCCTGAAATCGGCGAATGAAATAGGTGGCCGAAAGTATCCGCTACCTCGGGTAACTGTGAACTGGCCTGGAGCGACGGGCAGTTGGTTGAACCCGGCTCGGCATGCTCCGTACATTCCTGCGCCGTGTGCATCGAGCACCGCTCGGGTACGTCCACCGGCCCGGGCCGGCCGCGTCAGGCCGGTCCGCAGCATCACCTCCGGCGGACGGGGCCGGCGCGACCACCACGCCCTCGCGTGGGAAGCGCGCCCGACCTGGGGGACCCCGGGTACGTGGAGAGGGAATCACATGTCCGAATGTGCCGATACCACCCGCAACGTTCGTAAGGCGCGTACGACGGCGGTTCTCGCCGGGGCGGCCCTGCTGGCACCGCTCGGGCTGCTGGCCGCGAGCGGCACCGCCACGGCGGCGGACGGCGGAGTGTGGGACCGCATCGCCCAGTGCGAGAGCGGCGGCGACTGGCACATCAACACCGGCAACGGCTACTACGGCGGACTCCAGTTCTCCGCCGACACCTGGCGCGCCTACGGCGGCACCGCGTACGCCGCGACCGCCGACCAGGCGTCCAGGGAGCAGCAGATCGCCGTGGCCACCAAGGTCCAGGGTGCCCAGGGCTGGGGCGCCTGGCCGACCTGCTCGACGCGCGCCGGGGCGTACGGCGGAGCGCCGGCCGCACCCGAGGCGTCCGGCGGGAACTCGGCCCCGACGCAGTCCCGGCCGTCCCGGTCGTCGCAGCCCGCGCAGGAGCCGGTGCGCGAGTCGGGGCACACCGACCGGGACGCGTCCCGCGGTGACCACACCGTCCGCCAGGGCGACACGCTGAGCGCCATCGCGGCCCGCAACGGCACCACCTGGCAGCGGCTCTTCGCCGCCAACAAGGACGTCATCGGCGGTGATCCCGACGTGATCGTGCCCGGGCAGCGCCTCGTCCTCTGAGCCGCCCGCCTGACCGTGGCACGGGGCGACGCCCGCGAACGCGGCACGACGCTCCGCCCTTGAACGCAGCACGGGGCTCCGCCCGGTCCGCCGACCGGGTGGGGCCCTGGCGCGTACCGGGCGCGGCTCGGCCGGCCCGCGCGGCACGCCGCCTAGCGTGATCCGATGAACAGAAAATCACTCACGCTCGGCCTCGCCGCCGCCCTGCTCACCGTCCTCGCCCCCGTCGCCGCCCAGGCGGCACCCCCGGCGTCCCCGGCGACCGGGCCGACCACCCTGCGCTCGTCCCTCGCGTGCGCCGACGACCAGTGGCCCTGGGGCTGCGTCGCCAAGTGCGAGAGCGGCGGACGCTGGAAGCTCAACACCGGGAACGGCTACTACGGGGGCCTGCAGTTCTCCCAGCCCACCTGGAAGGCGTTCGGTGGCCTGAAGTACGCCCCGCGCGCCGACCTCGCCACCAGGGCGGAGCAGATCGCCGTCGCGCGGGAAGTGGTCGCCGAGCAGGGATGGCAGGCCTGGCCGGTCTGCGCGCAGCGCTACGGCCTCAAGGGCCGCTGGTACACCGTCAAGCGCGGGGACACGCTGTCCTCGATCGCCGCCGAGTACCGCATCGGGGGCGGCTGGAAAGCCCTCTACGACGCCAATGAACAGACCATCGGGCCTAGTCCCGGGCGGATCGAGGCCGGCATCACTTTGATCATCCCGGGCAGCGCGGCCCGTACGCAGGACGCCCCCGCGGTGTTCGGCCCGCCGCTGCCCGTTCGCTGAGAAGGACCGGTTCTCGAAGCCCTGGTCGCCGGGCGGCGAACCGCGGACGTGCCTCAACTGGTCCGCAAGGCCTAAGGTGTCCAATGCCGTTGGTTTCGATTCAAACCCGGTTCACCTGCTCGTTATGCTGATGTGATGGCAACGTCATGACTCGCGGACCCGGTCGAGGGTAAGTTCGATCGTCCGGCTCCGGGGCGACAACCAGCGCCGGCCGGGTGACGCCCCACGAGCAAGGAGATTCTCACGGTGCCCGTCCGCCGCCTCGTGCATCCCCCGCGGCCCAGTTCCGATGACGTTCCGTCCCTGCCGAGACCACGGGACGGTGCTCCCGGGGACCAAGGGAAGCCGCCGGCTCCGGCGGCGGGCGGTGCGGGACTCAGGCTCGACATCCAGGGCCTGCGCGCCGTGGCCGTCACGCTCGTGGTGCTCGGTCACTCAGGGGTGTCCTCGGTGGCCGGCGGATTCGTCGGCGTGGACGTCTTCTTCGTGATCTCCGGATTCCTGATCACCTCGCTGATGCTCCGCGAGTGGGGCCGCGACGGCCGGATATCCCTGGGCCGTTTCTACGCCCGCCGCGCGCTGCGCCTGCTGCCCGCCTCCACCCTCGTGGTGCTGGCGACGCTCGCCGGTTCCTGGCTCTTCCTGGGGCCGCTGCGCTTCGCGGACTACGCCAAGGACGCCATCGCCTCCGCCTGGTACGTCGTCAACTTCCGGCTGGCCGAGGTCGGGACGGACTACTTCAACACGGACGTGCCGCCCTCTCCGTTCCAGCACTTCTGGTCGCTGGCGGTGGAGGAGCAGTTCTATCTGATCTGGCCCATCGTGCTGATCGTCGGGCTCAAGCTGTTCCGGCGCCGGGTGCTGCTCGCGATCCCGTTGCTCACGCTGGCCGTCGCCTCCTTCGCCCTGAGCCTCCACCTCACCGAAACCTCCCCGTCCTGGGCCTACTTCGGTTCGCAGGCGCGGATCTGGGAGCTCGCGGTGGGCGCCCTGCTGGCTCTGGCGGCGCACCGCCTGGACGACATCCCGCGCCCCGTCGCGGCAGTCGTCAGCTGGGCCGGTCTGGCCGCCATCGCCTACGCGGCCGTCTCCTTCGACGAGAGCACCCCCTTCCCCGGCTACAACGCCGTGATCCCGGTCGCCGGTGCCGCCGCCGTCCTCGCCGGAGGAGCCGCGGCCGGCCGCTGGGGCGCCGGCGCGGTCCTCTCCCTGCGCCCCGCCGTATGGATCGGCGGGATCTCCTACGCCTGGTACCTCTGGCACTGGCCACTCATCATCATCGTCCCGGCCGCGGTCGGGTTCGGCGAGAACGACGGACCGTTGCGGCTGATCGCGGCGCTCGGCGGCATCGTCCTGGCCTGGGCCACCCTCCACCTCGTGGAGAACCCGATGCGCTTCCACCGCGCGTTCAAGGCCCGGGCCCGCCGCGGTCTGTCACTGGGTCTCGGCCTGTCGGCCACGGCGGCCGCGGCCGCGGTGCTCGCCGTGCAGTTCCCGCCGACCCTGAGCGAGGGCGTGGCCCGGCCCGACACCAAGGAGACCCTCGCCAGCGCGTCCGACCCCCGTGCCGCGCTGACCGAACTGCTGCGGCAGCCGGTGGAGAAGCTCCCGTCCAACCTCACGCCGAGCATGCGGGACACGGCCTACAAGCGGTCCGCGGTCTACACCGACGACTGCGCGCTGACCATGACCGGGACGGTGCAGACGCAGCCCTGCCTGTACGGCGACACCGACGCCGAACGCACCGTGGTCCTCTTCGGCGACTCGCACGTCGCGCAGTGGTTCCCGGCGCTCGACGCGATCGCCCGCAAGCACCACTGGAAGCTGTACTCGCTCACCAAGAACGCCTGCAAGATCTCGCAGATCACCATCGAGTGGAACGGCGGCCCGTACTCGACCTGTGACGACTGGCGTGCGGTCACCATCGAGAAGATCCGCAAGATGAAGCCCGAACTCGTCATCACGTCGAGCTCCAACTCGGCGAAGCTGTACGGCGAGGGCGACATGGCCGAGGTCTGGGGCAAGGGCCAGGCCGAGACGTACCGGATGCTCCAGGAGGGCGGCACCCGGGTGCTGACCGTGCTGGACACCCCTTGGCCGAAGAACAACGCCGTGGACTGTGCGGTGGCGCACCCGGACACCCTGAGCGACTGCGCCCGGCACCGTTCGCAGGCCGACCGCAAGCCCGAGGTCACCCAGGCCATCCGGGAGGCGGCCGCCGCCGAGGACGTGACGATCCTCGACCCCTACGACTGGATCTGCGCCCCGTCCGGCACCTGCCCGACCGTGGTCGGCAACACCATGGTCTACCGCGACTTCGGTCACCTGGCGGACGGCTATGTCGAGGCGCTCACCCCGGTGGTGGAGGACTACCTGCTGGAGCTCTACGGCGAGGACCTGAGCCGGCGCCCGGGTGCGTGACCCTCGTCCCCATGCTGGAAACCTCCGCCCGTCTGCTGCGCCTGCTGTCCCTCCTGCAGGCCCGCCGTGACTGGTCCGGCGCCGAGCTCGCCGCACGCCTCGGCGTCACCCCGCGCACCGTGCGCCGGGACGTCGACCGGTTGCGCGAGCTCGGCTACCCGGTCGACGCCAGCCCGGGCACGGGCGGCGGCTACCAGCTGGGCGCGGGTGCCGAGCTGCCGCTGCTGCTGGACGACGACGAGGCCGTCGCGGTCGCTGTCGGCCTGCGCACGGCCGCCGGGCAGGGCATCGAGGGCATCGGCGAGACCTCCGTGCGGGCGCTCGCCAAGCTGGAGCAGGTGCTGCCGAACCGGCTGCGCCCCAGGGTGAGCGCGCTCCACGCCTTCACCGTGCCCATGCTCAGGGGCCCGCGGGCCGTCGTCGACCCGGCCGTGCTCACCGAGCTGGCGGGACTGTGCCGGGACGCCGAACGGCTGCGCTTCGCGTACCGCTCGCACGACGGCACCGTGACCCGCCGCACCGTCGAACCCCATCGCCTGGTCTGCACCGAGCGCCGCTGGTACCTGGTCGCCTGGGACCTCGACCGGGAGGGCTGGCGGACGTTCCGCGTCGACCGCCTCACCCCGAAGCCGCCGCACGGCCCGCGCTGCACGCCCCGTACGCCGCCCGCCGAGGATCTGGCCGCCTACGTCTCCCAGGGCGTCTCCACACGCGCGTACGCCACTCAGGCCGTCGTACGGCTGCTGGTGCCCCTCGCGGAGGCGGCCGAGCGCATCTCGCCGTCCGACGGGACGCTGGAGCCCGACGGTGACGACGCGTGCATCCTGCGCACCGGGGCGGCGAGCCTGGACGTGATGGTCATGCACGTGATGCTCATGGGCTTCGAGTTCGAGGTGCTGCGGCCGGCGGAGCTGACCGAGGCCCTCACGGCCGCCCGCGACCGCCTGAGCCGGGCTCTGGAACGCCCGGCCTCTGAAGGACATGACGCTCGGCGTACTCGGGATGGTGCAGGTCGAAGGCCGGGGAGTCGGAGCGGATCCTCGGCAGCGCCGTGAAGTTGTGCCGCGGGGGCGGGCAGGAGGTCGCCCACTCCAGGGAGCGGCCGTAGCCCCAGCGGTCGTCGACCTCGACCTTCGTGCCGTACTTGGCGGTCTTCCAGACGTTGTGGAGGAACGGCAGCGTGGACAGGCCGAGCAGGAACGATCCGATCGTCGAGACGGTGTTCAGGGCGGTGAAGCCGTCGGCAGCCAGATAGTCGGCGTAGCGGCGGAGCATGCCCTCGGCGCCCAGCCAGTGCTGCACCAGGAACGTGGTGTGGAGCCGACGAACAGCGTCCAGAAGTGGATCTTGCCGAGCCGTTCGTCGAGCATCTTCCCGGTGAACTTGGGCCACCAGAAGTGAAAGCCCGCGAAGATCGCGAAGACGACGGTGCCGAACACCACGTAGTGGAAGTGCGCCACCACGAAGTACGAGTCCGTGAGGTGGAAGTCCATCGGCGGCGACGCCAGGATCACCCCGGTCAGCCCGCCGAACAGGAACGTCACCAGGAAGCCGACCGACCACAGCATCGGCGTCTCGAAGGACAGCGAGCCCTGTTGAGGGGCGCGTAGGCGAACCAGCCGAAGGCGGCCGGTCCGTCCGGCACGAGCAGCGAGCCCAGCACGATCAGCCCGCCGAACAGGAACAGCAGCAGTAGGAGAGCATGTTGAGCCGCGGGAACGCCACGTCGGGCGCGCCGATCTGCAGCGGCATCAACTCGTTGGCGAAGCCCGCGAAGCTCGGCGTCGCGAACAGCAGCAGCATGATCGTGCCGTGCAGCGTGAACAACTGGTTGAACTCGTTGTTGCTCACGATCTGCAGTCCCGGCCGGGCCAGCTCCGCGCGCATCACCAGCGCCATCGCCCCGGCGATCAGGAAGAAGGCGAACGACGTGATCAGGTAGAGATGCCCGATCTTCTTGTGGTCGGTGGGAGCACGGCATGCGGACGGAGACCGTACCGGCGACAGGACGACCCGTGGCGGCCCGGCGGCCCGGCCGGGTGATCGTCGACTGGCTTACCCGCCCCTACACCCCATGACATCCCGGGCCCGCCGAGCCCGCGCCACGGGTGCCCGCGAGCCTGGGCCATGACGCTCGCGCCGCCGCGGCAGCGACAGGGGACGTATGGGGATCGTGTGCGGAATGCATGTGTTTCCTGTGCCGTTCCGCCGTCTCGCGGACCGGGCCCGAATCGGAAAGGAAAGGCGCTCGCCGGACCGCACAGGGCCAGTCCTTCGCGAGCTTTCCGCCGGCAATTCGGAGTGCCGTGCCGACACGCGGGAATTGCGTTCGAATACGTGCGTAAGGCGTACGGAACCGCCCGTCCGTGTGAGGAAGTCGCACGGAAACGCATGTCGTGGTCCTGTGACAGAAGTGTGACCGGAGGGGGACCAGTGACGGACGGTGCGCGGTGCGCACTTCCCCGCCCGCCGCACAGCGCCTAGCGTGGCGGTATGGCACCGTTCTCGACATCCGAACCCGATGACGACCCCGAGACCTACGTCGGCCTCGCCCAGGCCGACGCCGAGGCACGTGCGCGTGGGCACGGCTGGACGACGGTGCGCTCGCTGCCGCCGGGGGCGATCATCACCATGGAGTACCGGGTGGGCCGGCTGAACTTCGAGGTGAAGGACGGCACGGTGGCGCGGGCCTGGAAGGGCTGACCGGGAGACGGCCACGGACACGGACACGGCGAAGGCCCCGGCTCCCTGAGAGGGAACCGGGGCCTTCGGCCGTGCGTCCGTCCGTGCCGGTCAGCCGCCCGCGACCGGACGGGCCGCCGGTGTCGAGCCGCGTGTGACGCGCTCGGGGTGCGGGGGGCGGCGGCTGCCCGCCGGGGCACCCGGCGTGCGCTCCGAGCGGGTGGTGTGCGGGTTCGGCGTCCGGAAGATCGACGCGCGCGGGGCGCGAGCCGTCGCCTGGGAGACGGTCTCGCGCGACGGTGCCTCCTCCTCGGCCGCCGCGAGCGGGGTGACCACGACCGGCGCCGTGGCGGGCACCGCCGTGGGCCGCGGTGCTGTCCGGCGCGCACCCGCGAGCAGGCGGTCGCGCACCTCCAGCAGCCAGGCCTCGGCTTGGGCGATCGGCGGCTCGAACCATGGCAGCCCCAGCAGGATCAGCAGCCCCGCGGCCCAGCCCAGCAGTACGTCGCTCAGCCAGTGCGTACCGAGGTAGACGGTGGTCAGGCCGACGCTGAGCGAGAGCACGGCCGACAGGGCCGACAGCCAGCGCCGGGCCCGCGGCGAGGTGGCCAGGTAGGCGAGGATGCCCCAGGTCACGACGGCGTTCGCGGTGTGACCCGAGGGAAATATGTCACTGCCGGCTTGGAACCAGTGCCACATCTCGTTGGAGCCGACCTCGGTCGCGTAGTGCGGGCCCGAGCGGCCCAGGCCGTACTTCACGGCGCCGACCGTCACGTTCAGCAGCAGCAGCGCCGCACCGAAGGCCAGCAGCGGCCGCACGGTGTGCTGCCGCCAGGAGCGCCAGCCGAGCCAGGCGGCGACCATCACGGCGGTCGGGCCGCGCTGGCCGAGGACCACCCAGTAGTCGAGGAACGCGTGGATCCCGGGCCACTGCTGGTACGGCCGGAAGAGCATCGCCTGCCAGTCGAACCGGACCAGCCACGAGGAGGTCACCACGGCCAGGACGATCGTGAGGTAGAAGGCGAGAGTCGCGCCGAAGAGCACCACCCGGTGCCGCGTCATACGCGGCACGTCGAGGGCCGGCCGCTCGGGTTCACGGTCCAGCCGGGCGAAGATCCGGTCTAGCCGGGTCAGCTTTGGTTCGGTACGCACTCAATCGACGTTACAGCGAGTGAGCTCAGTTCCCCGACGAATCACCTGGGTTGTAATGACGATGTGATGTGGGATTGCTCTCAGGAACGGGTTTATCTCCAAGGAATCCGGCAATAGGCAGGTCCGCTTCCCTTCATTTCCTTTGATCATTCCAGTGGGGGGGTTTTAGGCCGCTTGTGTAATCGTTCACCCGAACATCCGAAGGAATTCTCCATGGGCTCACCGACCGCCCGAAGCGGCTCACGGCGGACCGGAACCGTTCAGCCAGAACGCGCCGTACACCGCGGAGGCCGCCGCGACGCCCCCGACGACCAGTGCCGACGCGGTGGTGCGCAGCCGGGCCAGGGCGAGGGCGAGCGGCAGCAGCAGGGGGAACGCCGGGAGCAGCAGGCGCGGCTTCGAGCCGAAGTAGCTCGACGCGCACAGGGCGAGGGCGGTGACGACCCCGGCGTAGACCAGGAGCGGGAGCGGCTGGCGCTGCCGGACGCAGACGACATAGAGCCAGATCACCAGGGCCACCCCGATGATCAGCCCCACGGCGGCCAGGGCCGAGGGGAACGACGTGAACTTTTCGGCGATGAAGCGGGCGAACGCGTATCCGCCGTCGAAGCCGTTGCGCCAGCCCGCCTGGACGTCGAGATAGCCGAGCGGACCGGCGCCGGTGCGGTGGCCGACCCACAGGACGTACCCGGCGGTGCCGAGGGGCGCGAGCAGCATGCCGAGGGCGCGTCGCCAGGCCCGTGCGCCCTCCGGGGGCGGGTGGTGGGTGGGGGAGGGGGCGTGTCCGTCCGGGAGCGCGCCGGGTTCGGGCGCCGTGCTCCGGTGGTGCGCGGATGGAGCAGTGCCGGCGCGCTCCCGGAGGAAGGCGGCGATGGCTGCCGCCCAGACCGCCGCGACCACCGCGATGCCCACCGGCCGGGTCAGGCCCGCCAGCAGAGCCAGGGTGCCGGCGGTGAGCCAGCGGCCGGTGAGGACCGCGTACAGCGACCAGGCGGCGAGCGCGGTGAACAGGGACTCGCTGTACGCCATCGACTGCACGATCCCCACCGGGAGCACCGCCCACAGCAGCACCGCGCAGAGGCCCACCCGTCGCCCGTACAGACGGGCGGCGACCGCGAAGATCCCCCAGGCCGCGGCGAGGGAGGCGAACAGGCCGACGACGAAGCCGGCGCCGGCGTACGACAGCGGGGTCACCGCGTGCAGCAGCCGCTCCAGCCAGGGCAGCAGCGGGAAGAAGGCGAGGTTGGAGTGGACGTCGCCGTTCGGCAGCCGCACCTCGTAGCCGTATCCCAGCTCCGCGACCCGGGTGTACCAGAGGGAGTCCCAGCGGGCGGTCAGCAGGGTGAACGCGCTCTTGTCGCGCGCGGCACTCCAGACGGCCAGCACCACCAGGCCCAGGGCGCGGACGGCCGCGTACCCGAGCAGGGCCGGGGCCGCTCCTGCGAGTCTCCGGGGGGCCACGCGTGTCTCAAGATCGGTCACGGGCTCGATTATCGACGGCGGCCGGAACCGGCCCGACGGCCCCGGCGTGGTGGACGGGGAGAGTAGTGGCGCACGCCACACCGTTACGCCAAATGTATGAGAGGTCCGCCACGCGACCCCGGCGGGAACTCGCGTACGCTGACGTGTCACTCGCCGTTCGTTGCGCGGGTCGGAGAACACCGCTCCTCTCCGGCCGAGTCCCGGGAGGTCCCCCGCCCCCGTGAGCCCGCCGAACGCGAGGGAACATCTGGGAGGTACGTACATGTCCGGGACGACCACGGCCGCCGTCGGGCTGCGCCGTCGGGCGGCCGGGGCCGGTGCCAACCGCTGGGTCGTTCTCGTGGTCCTCTGCACCAGCCTGCTGCTGGTCGCGGTCGACGCGACCGTGCTGCACGTGGCGGTGCCCGCCGTCACCGAGGATCTCCGGCCCAGCGCGATAGAGCTGCTCTGGATCGTCGACACCTACCCGCTCGTCTGTGCCTCGCTGCTGATCCTCTTCGGCACCCTCGGCGACCGGGTGGGCCGCAGACGGATCCTGCTGCTCGGATACGCCCTGTTCGGTGTCGCCTCCGCGATGGCGGCCGTCGCCCAGGACCCGCAGCTGCTGATCCTGGCCCGGGCGCTGCTCGGTGTCGGCGGCGCGATGATCATGCCCGCGACGCTGTCGATCCTGCGGCAGGTCTTCCCCGGCCGGCGCGAGCGGGCGCTCGCCATCGGCATCTGGAGCGCGGTGGCCGCGGTCGGCGCGGCGGTCGGGCCGCTGCTCGGCGGCTTCCTCCTGGAGCACTTCTGGTGGGGGTCGGTCTTCCTCGTCAACATCCCGCTGATGCTGGTCAGCCTGCCGGTGGGGCGGCTTCTGCTGCCCGAGTCGACGGGCAGCGGGGACGGGCCATGGGACGTGGTCGGCGCGCTGATGGCGGCGGCCGGCCTGTTCGGCATGGTGTTCGGGGTCAAGCGGCTGGGCGGCGGGGAGCCGGCCGGCAGCGTGCTCACCGTGGTGCCGCTGCTCGTGGGCGGGGCCCTGCTCGTGCTGTTCGTACGGCGACAGCGGCGCCGCAAGCATCCGCTGGTGGACCTGCGGATGTTCGCGCGGCCGGCGTTCAGCACGTCGGTCGGCTGCATCGTGCTGGCGATGCTCGCCCTGGTGGGGCTGGAGCTGATCGCGGCGCAGTACCTGCAGCTCGTGCTCGGGCTGTCGCCGCTGGAGACGGGACTGAGACTGCTGCCGCTGACCGTGGCGGCGATGGTGGCGGGACTGTTCGGGGCGCGGATGCTGCGGCGGTTCGGGCCGCGGCGGATGGTCTGTGCCGGGTTCTGCCTGACCGCGCTGGCGGTCATGCTGCTCACGGCGATGGGTCGGGAGGACGACGCCCCGTTGATGCTCGCCGGGTTCGTGCTGCTCGGGTTCGGGCTGGAGACGACGCTGTTCGGTGCGTACGAGTCCATGCTGAGCGAGGCCCCGGCGGAGCAGGCGGGCGGCGCGGCGGCGATAGGGGAGACGTCGTACCAGCTCGGGGCGGGGATCGGGATCGCGCTGCTCGGCACGGTGATGAACGTGGCGTACGCCCCCGGGTTGTCCTCCGTGCCGGGCGTCCCGGCGGCGGCGTCGGCCGCGGCGGGGCATTCGCTGGGCGAGGCGTACGACGTGGCCGGGGACCTCGGCGGCTCCGCCGGGGTGGCCCTGCGGCGGGCGGCCCGGGACAGCTTCGTGCACGGACTGCATGTGACGTTGCTGGTCAGCGCGGGGTTGCTGCTGCTGGGGGCGGTGATGGCGCTGCGGTTGCCGCGCCTCATGCACTGCGACACCGTCGCCGCGGAAGTGCCCTCGCCCCGTACCGCCCCCCGGCCCGCCGCCCCCGTGCGCCCGGTGCCCCTGCGCTCCGAGGTGGACGTCGCCCGCCGGGGTTGATCGGCACCGTCGGCCGAGGGATGGTTGCTCCGCGACACAAGGGCGTCGTAACGTCAGCCCGAGTCCGTGACTAGCGCTGCTAGTTTGAGCTGCCCGGAGGATGCCCGTGTCCCCGAAACCGCCCCCCTTCGACCCGTCGGATCCGCTCGGGATCGACGACCTGCTGGAGCCCGAGGACCTGGCCGTCCGGGGCACCGTGCGCAGCTGGGCCGAGGATCGCGTGCTGCCCTTCGTCGCCGATTGGTACGAGGCGGGGGAGCTGCCCGGGATCCGGGAACTGGCCAAGGAGCTCGGGGGGATCGGCGCCCTCGGTATGTCGCTCAGCGGCTACGGGTGTGCGGGGGCCAGCGCCGTGCAGTACGGCCTCGCCTGCCTGGAGCTGGAGGCCGCCGACTCCGGGATCCGGTCGCTGGTGTCGGTGCAGGGCTCGCTGGCGATGTACGCCATCCACCGGTTCGGCTCCGAGGAGCAGAAACAGCGCTGGCTGCCGGACATGGCGTCCGGGGACGTCATCGGGTGCTTCGGGCTGACCGAGCCCGACCACGGGTCCGACCCGGCCTCGATGCGGACGTACGCCAAGCGTGACGGCGGCGACTGGGTGCTCAACGGGCGCAAGATGTGGATCACCAACGGGTCCGTCGCCGGGGTGGCCGTGGTGTGGGCGCAGACCGAGGACGGGATCCGCGGGTTCGCCGTGCCCACGGACGTCCCCGGGTTCTCGGCGCCCGAGATCAAGCACAAGTGGTCGCTGCGGGCGAGCGTCACGAGCGAGCTGGTCCTCGACGACGTGCGGTTGCCCGCCGATGCGGTACTGCCGGAGGTGTCCGGGCTGCGCGGACCGCTCAGCTGTCTGTCGCACGCGCGGTACGGCATCGTGTGGGGGGCCATGGGGGCGGCGCGGGCCAGTTTCGAGGCCGCCGTCGACTACGCGAAGACCCGGGAGCAGTTCGGGCGGCCCATCGGGGGGTTCCAGCTCACCCAGGCCAAGCTCGCCGACATGGCGGTCGAACTGCACAAGGGGATCCTGCTCGCCCATCACCTGGGGCGGCGGATGGACGCGGGGCGGCTGCGGCCGGAGCAGGTCAGCTTCGGCAAGCTCAACAACGTGCGGGAGGCCATCGACATCTGCCGGACGGCCCGGACGATCCTCGGTGCCAACGGGATCTCCCTGGAGTACCCGGTGATGCGGCACGCGACCAATCTGGAGTCGGTGCTCACCTATGAGGGCACCGTCGAGATGCACCAGCTCGTGCTGGGCAAGGCGCTCACCGGACTCGATGCCTTCCGCTAGCCCCCGCGGGGGCGGCTCCGGTGAGCGGCCCTGCCTCAGCTCTGGTTGAAGAACCCGTCCGTCCGGTGGGCGGCGGGGTCCCCGTTGACGATCTCCGTGTCGGAGGGGGTCAGCAGGAACACCCGGTTGGACACGCGGTCGATCGATCCACGCAGCCCGAAGATCAGGCCGGCCGCGAAGTCCACCACGCGCTTGGCGTCGGCGGCTTCCATCGCCGTCAGATTCATGATGACCGGGACGCCGTCCCGGAACAGCTCGCCGATGGCACGGGCGTCCCGGAAGCTGTCCGGAGTCACCGTGGCGATCCGGCGCTCCTTCTGCTCGGCCGTGTCCGCGGCCACCTTGACCCGCGGGTCCGTGACCCAGGCGTCGCCGGACTCGGTCCCCTCGGAGTACTCGTCGTCGTAGTAACGCTCGTCATCGTTGTCGTCGACGAGGCCGAGCCACGCACTCGCCTTGCGCACCGATCCCATGGACGCCTCCTCTCACAGCAATCCTTCTTGCTTTCCGCATCCCTATGGTCATCCATGATGCGGACGGCGCGCCAAGTGGATAGACGCCGCGCGGGGGGTTTGTGACGGTACTGGTGCACGGCGGATACGTCGAGAGCCCGGATACCCCAAGGGTGTTGCCATACACAGCTGCTGACTGTGAGTGAAATATGATTCTTACTGGCGTATGGGTGAGCGGCGGGGCGTACGGGTGAACCGGAGCGGTCGAACCGATGTGAAAATCGGCCGATACGAAGAAGTGTCTGACGTCGATACGATGCCGCCGCTCAACATCGCGCGTATCACGGGGGATCAACATGTTCGGAATCGTCAGGCCGTGTCGGCACCGGCTGGGAGAGCGGCTCAAGACCGAGTGGATGGCGCATTTGTGCGGGCTGTGTCTCGCGCTGCGCAGCGACCACGGGCAGTTCGCGCGCGTGGTCACCAATTACGACGGGCTGCTGGTCTCCGTTCTGACGGAGGCTCAGGCGCTCGCGCGGGACGGCGGAGAGCTGCGGCGTACGGCCGGGCCGTGTCCGTTGCGCGGAATGCGGAGCGCGTCCGTGGCCCAGGGCGAGGGGGCACGGCTGGCGGCCGCGGTCTCGCTGGTGCTGGCCTCGGCCAAGGTGCGTGACCACGTGGCCGACGGGGACGGGCTGCTGGCCCGGGCGCCCGTGGCGGTCGCCGCCCGCCGGGTGGCGGACCGGTGGGGGCGTGCCGGGGCCCGGGGCGGGGCCGGCGTCGGCTTCGACACGGCGGTGCTGGTCGACGCCGTGGACCGGCAGGCAGGCGTCGAGGCGCTCGCCGGGCCCGGGACGCCGATCCTGACGGTCACCGAACCGACGGAGACCGCGACGGCCGCCGCCTTCGCCCACACCGCCGTTCTGGCCGGACGGCCGGGCAACGCCGAGCCGCTCGCCGAGGCCGGGCGGCTCTTCGGACGGCTGGCGCATCTGCTGGACGCCGTGGAGGACCGGGGAACTGACGCCGCGTCGGGTGCCTGGAACCCGCTCACCGCGACGGGCACCTCGCTCACCGAGGCCCGCCGGCTCGCCGGTGACGCCGTGCACGGGATCCGGCTCGCGCTGCGTGAGGTGGACTTCTCCGACGGGCGGCTGGCGCACCGGCTGCTCGTGCACGAGCTGCCCGCCTCGGTCGACCGCGCTTTCGGCACCGCCTCGTGCGGGCACCGGTCCGAACTGGCCGGTCCCTACGCCCCGCCCGGCGGACCCGGCGGGCCGCTGCCGCCCCGGCCACCGCGCCGCGACCGGCGCGGGCTGCTCGCGGGGTGCCTCGTCTGGGCAGGCCTCGCCTGTACGTGCCAGATGTGCTGCGGCGAGTACGAGGACCCGTGGACGCGGGAGCCCAAGGAGGGCCTCTGCCATCGTTGCGACGACTGTTCCGACTGCTGCGACGGCTGTGACTGCTGCGGGAACTGCTGCGACGGCTGCTGCTGCGACTGCAACTGCTGACCCGGGGGAAAGGAGTCCGGCCCGGCCGGCCCCGCTCGCGCTCACCGCCACCACCGGCTCCACGACCATCCGGAGGGGCGACTTCCGGACATCCCGGGTCCTGCGCGGCCGACGGCGGCGGTCCAGGGTGGTGTGCGGCGGGCGCGGGCTGGTCGCCCTGGTCCGTGAAGGGGCCTGAGGTGTACGCGGCTTCTCCCCGGTGCGAGGCGCGTCGGCGGGGGCCAGGGCTCGGCCGTGAGCCGGCCTTCGTGCTGGACGGGGAGCTGTCGCAGTAGGTGTCCGTGCAGGAGGACGACTCGTCGTGAGCGGTGGTCGTGGACGTCGGCAGCGGGGAAAGGGCAGGCGCTTCGCTGCCCCCGTGCGCCTTCGCCGACCACTTCAGCCGCGTGATCCGACGGCTTCCGACGGGGGGGACGGCGGGCCCGTTCTGATCCATCGTTCAAATGTTGACGGCCGAAAGGCGCCCTTGCGCGCGTCGGCCGTGCGGCCGAATACTCCCCCTCAGCGCTTGTCAGGGGCACGACGGGTTCGGGATCCGGACACCGATGCCGCTGGCTGCGCCTCACCGGGCCCCGACCCCACGCGGGCCCCCTACTTCCCATGTGGAGGAACGAGAAGTGAGGATCAAGCGCACCACCCCCCGCAGCGGAGTCGCGAGACGGACCCGGCTGATCGCCGTTTCCGCCGGCCTCGTGGCCGCAGCCGCGTTCACGGTCCCCAGCGCGAACGCGTCCGACACTCCCACCACCTTCAGCGCCGCCGAGCTCAAGGGCGTCAGCGGCTCCGTGCTGGAGGCCGACGTCCCGGGTACCGCCTGGGCCGTCGACAGCAAGACCAACCGGGTCGTCGTCACCGTCGACAGCACGGTGTCGCAGGCCGAGATAGCCGAGATCAAGCGGCAGGCCGGCGGCGACGCCGACGCGCTGACGATCAAGCGCACCCCGGGCACGTTCAACAAGCTCATCCAGGGCGGCGACGCCATCTATGCGAGTAGCTGGCGCTGCTCCCTCGGCTTCAACGTCCGTGCCGGCAACGGCACCGAGTACTTCCTGACCGCCGGGCACTGCACCGACGGCGCGGGTACCTGGTACTCCAACTCCGGCCGCACCACGGTCATCGGCTCGACAGCCGGCTCCAGCTTCCCCGGCAACGACTACGGCATCGTGCGGTACTCCGGTTCCGTGAGCCGGCCGGGCACCGCCAACGGCGTCGACATCACCCGTGCCGCCACTCCGAGCGTGGGCACCACCGTCATCCGTGACGGTTCCACCACCGGTACGCACAGCGGCCGGGTCACCGCGCTCAACGCGACCGTGAACTACGGTGGCGGCGACATCGTCTCGGGCCTCATCCAGACCACGGTCTGCGCCGAGCCCGGCGACTCCGGCGGCCCGCTCTACGGCAGCAACGGCGTCGCCTACGGTCTGACCTCCGGCGGCAGCGGCAACTGCTCCTCCGGCGGCACGACGTTCTTCCAGCCCGTCACGGAGGCGCTGAGCGCGTACGGCGTGAGCGTGTACTGAGCTCCTCGCCGATGACGGTCGTGGGCGGCTTGCGCGTCGTCCGTGGCTCGTCGCGGAATTCCCCGCGCTCCCAGGGGTATTGGTTTGGTCGACCATCAAGTGAGCCCCCGCACGCGATTCGCGTGCGGGGGCTCACGCCTGTCCGGGGTCCGACCCGATCCGGCCCGAGGGGCGATTTCAAGACAGGACTAGACCTCACGGACCGACACAGGTTACTCGCACGTAGTGTTTGCAGTGCGAAGAACCTCGGTGCTGACCGTGAACAGTCAAGCTTGTACAAGCAGTAAGGGGCGCACGTCAGTTGTCGTACGCGCGTCCTGAAGTCGACCTTGTGTGCTCCCTGTGGCTCTAGGAATAGTGGTCGCCCAGTCCACAGACCTTCTGATCCGGTAAGGCCCCCACAGCCTCTCCGGATCAACCCCCCACAGGAGGACGTGAGTTGAAGCACCGACGCATACCCAAGCGGCGGGCCGCCGTGGTAGGTGCGGGCATCACCGCACTGGTTGCCACGGGAGTGACCTTCCAGAGTGCGAACGCCAGCGAGACCCCGGCCACCCCGGAGGTCAAGACGCTGTCGGCCCTCGCGGCCGGAAAGCTCGCCTCGACGCTCGGTCAGGACCTGGGCACCGACGCCGCGGGCACGTACTACGACGCCAAGGCGAAGAGCCTCGTCGTGAACGTGCTCGACGAGGCCGCCGCCCAGCTGGTGCAGGAGGCCGGCGCCAAGGCGAGAATCGTCGAGAACTCCCTCGCCGAGCTGAAGAGCGCGCGGACCACGCTCAAGCGGGACGCGACCATCCCCGGCACCGCCTGGGTGACCGACCCGACCACCAACAAGGTCGTGGTCACCGCCGACCGCACCGTCTCCGCGGCGGAGTGGAAGAAGCTGAGCCAGGTCGTCGAGGAGCTCGGCGGCACGGCCGAACTGCAGCGGTCGAAGGGGGAGTACAAGCCCTTCGTCGCCGGTGGTGACGCGATCACCGGTGGCGGCGGTCGCTGCTCGCTCGGCTTCAACGTGGTCAAGGGCGGCGAGCCGCACTTCCTGACCGCCGGGCACTGCACCGAGGGCATCTCCACCTGGTCCGACTCGGCCGGCACCGTCATCGGCGAGAACGCGGACTCCAGCTTCCCGGACAACGACTACGGTCTGGTGAAGTACACCGCGGAGGTCGACCACCCGAGCGAGGTCAACCTGTACAACGGCTCGACCCAGCAGATCTCGGGCGCGGCCGAGGCGACCGTCGGGATGCAGGTCACCCGGAGCGGTTCGACCACGCAGGTGCACTCCGGCACGGTCACCGGCCTGGACGCCACCGTGAACTACGGCAACGGCGACATCGTCAACGGCCTCATCCAGACCGACGTCTGCGCCGAGCCCGGCGACAGCGGCGGCTCGCTCTTCTCGGGCGACAAGGCGGTCGGCCTCACCTCCGGCGGCAGCGGTGACTGCAGCTCCGGCGGTGAGACGTTCTTCCAGCCGGTGACCGAGGCGCTGTCGGCGACCGGTACGCAGATCGGCTGATCCCGCCGCGCAGCCCGTGCTGGTGCGAAGTCCCGTCCCGCGCGCGAGGGGCGGGACTTCCGCATGTGCCCGTTCACCGCTTCGGCCAGTGCCACAGCGGCTCGTCCAGGGGGCCCTCCCGGCCCGCCACCTCCGTCTGCCCGAACTCCTTCACCAGCTCCGTGGAGTTGACGTCGAGACGGTGGCGCACCGCTCCCTTGGCGAGTGCCTCGGCGAGCGGGCGGGCGTGGGTGACCACGACGATCTGGGTGTCCCGGGTGGCGGTGAGGATCAGGTCGGCGAGGTGGGGGACCAGATCGGGGTGGAGGCTGGTCTCCGGCTCGTTGAGGACGAGGAGGGACGGGGGCCGCGGGGTGAGCAGTGCGGCCGCCCAGAGCAGATAGCGCAGGGTGCCGTCGGAGAGCTCGGCGGCGGTCAGGGGGCGCAGCAGGCCGTGCTGGCGCAGGGCGAGCTCGAAGCGTCCGCCGTGGCCGGCGACCGTGACGCTGCTGCCCAGGAAGGCCGCGTCCACCGCCCGCCCGTCTCCCACCACCACCCTCAACCGAGGCCCTGGCGGGCCGCTCCTCTTGTTTGTCCAGCGCGTCGGCGTCGCCGGTCTCGCGGATCGTCTGGAGCGCGGCCGCCCAGCCGCAGGCTGACCGGGCCCGAGCGGACCGTGCCCTGCACGGGGTGGTGCCCCTCGCGCACCGCGCGGCTGGTCCTCTCCGGGCCGGCCCACAGCACCGAGGGCAGGCCGCCCTCCTGGGCCAGCGCCGCGATCACGCCGCCGCGCCCCACCGTCCTGCGGAGCGCGTTTCCGCAGGTGAGGCATGCTCGAACGGATGTCGCACACATGTTCGGAAATTGGTCTATGGTGGGGGTGGGAGAGTTGGGAACTGATGTTCGAGAGCTGATTCGGGCTCGCGAGTGCGGGAGGTGCGTGTGCCGGGTTTCACGCATCTGCACACCGTCTCCGGGTTCTCCCTGCGGCACGGCGCCTCGCACCCGGAGCGGCTGGCGGAGCGCGCCTCCGAGCGGGGCATGGACGCCCTCGCGCTCACCGATCGCGACACGCTCGCCGGCTCCGTCCGCTTCGCCAAGGCCTGCGCGAAGGCGGGCGTCCGTCCGCTGTTCGGGGTGGAGCTGGCGGTGGCGGAGTTCGAGCCCGAGCGCGAGCGCGTGCGGCAGGACCGGCGACGCCGCGCCCCCGTGCGCGGGGGTGCCTTCATCGATGAGTCGACACCGCGCGTCACCTTCCTCGCCCGGGACGGCGCCCGCGGCTGGGCCGGCCTGTGCAGAATCGTCACTGCGGCGCAGCGGGGCGAGGGCACGCCCCTGCTGCCCTGGGCCGCCCATCACGCCGACGGCCTCACCGTCCTGCTGGGCCCCGACTCCGATGTCGGTCGCGCCCTCGCCGCGGGCCGCCCGGACCGCGCCGCGAGGCTCCTCGTGCCCTGGCGGGAGGTCTACGGCGACGCCCTGCGCCTGGAGGCCGTCTGGCACGGCCGCGAGGGCACCGGCCCCGGCTCCCTGCGCCTGGCCGCCCGTACCGTCGGCTTCGCCGCCGAGCAACGTGTGCGGCCGGTGCTCAGCAACGCCGTCCGCTACGCCGACCCCGGCATGGGCCCGGTCGCCGACGTCCTGGACGCCGCCCGCCGCCTGGTGCCGATCGACCCGGCCAAGGAGCTGGACTCCGGCGAGGCCTGGCTGAAGGACGCGGGTGCCATGCTCGGGGTGGCGGAGCGGGTCGTCGAGGCAGCGGGTTTCCGGCGGGACACCGCGCACCGGCTGCTGGAGCAGACGCAGGCGACCGCCGCCGAGTGCCTGGTCGACCCCGAGGACGACCTCGGCATCGGCACCGTCCACTTTCCCGAGCCGCACCTGGTCGGCGCGGGCCGGCGCAGCGCCCAGCGGGTGCTCGCCTCCCGGGCGGCGGCGGGGATGGTGCGGCACGGCTACGCCGGCCGGCGCGCTTACTGGGAGCGGATGCACGACGAGCTGGACATCATCGCCCACCACGGCTTCGCCTCCTACTTCCTGACCGTCGCCCAGGTCGTCGACGACGTGAAGGACATGGGCATCCGGGTCGCCGCGCGCGGCTCCGGCGCGGGCTCCCTCGTCAACCATCTCCTCGGCATCGCCCACGCCGACCCGGTCGAGCACGGACTGCTGATGGAGCGCTTCCTGTCCAAGCGCCGCCTGGTGCTGCCCGACATCGACATCGACGTGGAGTCCGCGCGCCGGCTCGAGGTCTACCGGGCGATCATCGACCGCTTCGGTGCCGAGCGGGTCGCGACGGTCGCGATGCCGGAGACGTACCGCGTCCGCCACGCCATCCGTGACGTGGGCGCGGCCCTGTCCATGGATCCCGCCGACATCGACCGCATCGCCAAGTCCTTCCCGCACATCCGCGCGCGGGACGCCCGTGCCGCCCTCGACGAGCTGCCCGAGCTCAAGCGGCTGGCGGGGGAGAGGGAGCGCCACGGGAAGCTGTGGGAGCTGGTCGAGGCCCTGGACGCCCTCCCGCGCGGGGTCGCGATGCACCCGTGCGGTGTGCTCCTGTCCGACGCCTCCCTGCTCTCCCGTACGCCGGTCATGCCGACCAGCGGCGAGGGGCTGCCCATGTCGCAGTTCGACAAGGACGACGTCGAGGACCTCGGGCTGCTCAAGCTGGACGTGCTCGGGGTACGGATGCAGTCGGCGATGGCCCACGCGGTCACCGAGGTGCAGCGGGCGACGGGGGAGCGGATCGACCTCGACGCGGTCCGCGACGGCGATCCGGCGACGTACGGCCTGATCCGCACCGCCGAGACGCTGGGCTGCTTCCAGATCGAGTCGCCGGGGCAGCGGGACCTGGTCGGGCGGCTGCAGCCGGCCACCTTCCACGATCTGGTCGTCGACATCTCGCTCTTCCGGCCCGGGCCGGTCGCCGCCGACATGGTGCGGCCGTTCATCGAGGCGCGGCACGGGCGGGCGCCGATCCGCTATCCGCACCCCGATCTGGAGGGGCCGCTGAAGGAGACGTACGGGGTCGTCGTCTTCCACGAGCAGATCATCCACATCGTCGACATCATGACCGGCTGCGGGCGCGACGAGGCGGACCGGGTGCGGCGGGGGCTGTCGGACCCGGAGTCGCAGGGGCGGATCAAGGTGTGGTTCGCCCAGCACGCGACGGCGCGCGGATACGACCCGGAGACGATCCGGCGGACCTGGGAGATCGTCGAGGCGTTCGGCTCGTACGGCTTCTGCAAGGCACACGCCGTCGCCTTCGCCGTACCGACGTACCAGTCGGCGTGGCTGAAGGCGCATCACCCCGCCGCCTTCTACGCGGGGCTGCTCACGCACGATCCCGGGATGTACCCGAAGCGGCTGCTGCTGGCGGACGCGCGGCGGCGGGGGGTGCCGATCCTGCCGTTGGACGTGAACAAGTCCGGGGTCGCACACAGGATCGAACTGGTGTCTGAATCGAAGGTGTGGGGACTCCGGTTGGCCCTCTCCGACGTGTACGGCATCAGCGAGGCCGAGGCGGCGCGGGTCGCGCACGGGCAGCCGTACGCCTCACTGGTGGACTTCTGGGAGCGGGCGCGGCCCAGCCGGCCGCTGGCGCAGCGGCTGGCCCAGGTCGGTGCCCTGGACTCGTTCGGTGCCAACCGCCGTGATCTGCAACTGCACCTGACCGAGCTGCACCGGGCCGCCCGGAGCGGGGGCGGGGCCCAGCTCCCGCTGTCCGGCGGGCGGCAGACCGCGCCGGCCGGGCTGCCCGACCTGTCCGCGGCGGAGCGGCTCAGCGCCGAGCTGGGGGTGCTGTCCATGGATGCCTCGCGCAATCTGATGGACGACCACCGCGCGTTCCTCGACGAGCTGGGCGTGGTGTCGGCGCGGCGGCTGCGCGATGCCCGGCACGGCGAGACGGTGCTGGTCGCGGGTGCCAAGGCGGCCACGCAGACGCCGCCGATCCGGTCCGGCAAGCGGGTCATCTTCACCACGCTGGACGACGGGACGGGCCTGGTCGACCTCGCCTTCTTCGACGACTCGCACGACGCCTGCGCGCACACCGTCTTCCACTCCTGGCTGCTGCTGGTGCGCGGAGTGGTGCAGCGGCGCGGGCCGCGCAGCATCAGCGTGGTGGGGGCCGCCGCCTGGAACCTCGCCGAACTGCAGGAGCTGCGCCGGGAGGAGGGGCTGGAGGGCGTCGCGGCCCGACTCGCGGACGCGCGCGGCACCGGTCCCGGATCCGGCGGGGACGGCGACGGACAGGGCCCGGCGCGCCGCCGGGTGGCCGGCTCCGACGGGCTGCCCGCGCCGGCCGGCTCCGCGGCCCGCGACCCGATGGAGGGCCGGAAGGGAGCGGGGGAGAGCCGGCGGGAGACGGAAGGGGCGGGGGAGACGGAGGACGCCGGGGACCGGGAGGGTTCGGGGGGCCGGAAGATCCGTATGCCCACGGGGTACGAGATGCACCCCTGGGCAGATCTGCGCCCTGCGGGCGAAGGGCCCGCGGTGGGAAGGAAGTTGTGGCACCAGAGCCCGGGGAGTGCGGGATGACCATCCTCTGCGTACGTTTCCAGCTGCCGCCGATGTACGAGGCGGCCCTGCCCCGGTTGCTGGGGCTGCTGGAGGAGTTCACGCCGGTCGTCGAGGCGTTGCCGCCGGACGGGGCGCTGGCCGACCTGCGGGGCGCCGAGCGGTACTTCGGGCGCGGTGCGGTGGAGCTCGCGTCGGTGATCCGGGTGCGGGCGCTCGCCCGTCACGGGGTCGACTGCGCGATCGGCGCCGGGCCCGGACCGCTGCTCGCCCGCGTGGCGCTGCGGTACGCCCGGCCCGGCGTGACCTGTGTGGTGCCCGAGGAGCCGGACGCCATCGCCGAGTTCCTCGCCGACAAGCCCGTCGCCGTACTGCCCGGTGCCGGGACCGCGACCGCCCGCACCCTGTGCGAGTACGGCCTCGACACCCTCGGTCGGGTGGCCGGCGCGCCGCTGTCCACGCTCCAGCGGCTGATCGGCGCTAAGACGGGCCGGGAACTGCACGAGAAGGCGAACGGCATCGACCGCGGGCGGGTGGTCCCGAACGCCGTGTCGCGGTCGCTGGCCGCCGAGCGCCCCTTCCCGCGCGACGAACTGGATCCCGAGCGGCACCGCCGCGCGCTGCTGTCGGCCACCGAGGAACTGGGCACCCGGCTGCGCGCCGTGGAGAAGGTCTGCCGCACCCTGACCCTCACCGTCCGCTACGCCGACCGCTCCTCGACCACCCGCAGCCGCACCCTCCAGGAACCGACCGCGCACTCTCCGGCGCTGGCACGGGCGGCGTACGGGATGTACGAGGCGCTCGGCCTCCAGCGTGCCCGGGTCCGTGCGATCGCCCTGCGCGCGGAGGGGCTCACGTCCGTCGAGCTCTCCTCCCACCAGCTGACCTTCGACCCCGTGGACGAGAAGGTCCGCCGGATCGAGGAGGTCGCGGATCGCGTGCGGGCGAAGTTCGGCCCACGGGCGGTGATTCCGGGGTCGCTGGCGGCGTAGGTCCTTCGCGCGTCGTTCAGTTGGCCCGGGGACCCCGCTCGCCCCGGACGGGCGACCGCCACCGATACGTCGTACGCCGGCCGCATCCGGATGCCGCGCGGGAGCGGCTCGTCGTGCTGACCGGGCGGGGGGGGGGAGTGCGCGCGGGCCGCGGAGGAGGCGGCCGCGGAGGCCGTGCGGGCGTGGGGGGGCTCGGGGAGGCCGAGGTGCGGGCGCTGCGACGGCAGTTGCCGCGCCTCGGGCCCCACGGGCCGGTCCGGCCCTCCTGGTGACTGGTTATCACTGGAAGTTTTTACTGACGCGTAACTTCCCCCTTGAACTACTCACCCGTAACTTGACGGGTGAACAGCATCCTCGTGATCCGGGTCACAGGGCGTAAGGCCATCGCAACTCCCTTGAGCCGCAAGGAGATCACCCGATGCTGCCCTGGAAACGACTGCTCAGACCCGTGGTCGCGCTGCTGCTGACCGCCACCGTCGCCACGCTTCCCGCCGCCACCGCCCAGGCCGCCACCAGCGCCGTCAGCAGTGGTTGGAACGACTACTCCTGCAAGCCCTCCGCCGCCCACCCCCGCCCCGTCGTCCTGGTCCACGGCACGTTCGGCAACTCCGTCGACAACTGGCTGGGACTCGCCCCGTATCTGACGAGCCGCGGCTACTGCGTCTTCTCCCTCGACTACGGCCAGTTGCCCGGCGTCCCCTTCTTCCACGGCCTCGGCCCCATCGAGAAGTCGGCCGGACAGCTCGACGCGTTCGTCGACAAGGTGCTCGCCGCGACCGGCGCCGCCGAGGCCGACCTCGTCGGCCACTCCCAGGGCGGCATGATGCCCCGCCACTACCTCAAGTTCCTCGGCGGAGCGGCCGAGGTGAACGCCCTGGTCGGCATCGCCCCCGACAACCACGGCACTACCCTCTCCGGCCTCACCCGACTGCTGCCGTACTTCCCGGGCGCCGAGGACCTGCTCTCCACCGCCACCCCGGCACTCGCCGACCAGATCGCCGGCTCCGCCTTCCTCACCCAGCTCAACGCGGGCGGCGACACCGTGCCCGGCGTGCGCTACACGGTCATCGCCACCAAGTACGACCAGGTGGTCACGCCGTACCGCAGTCAGTTCCTGAACGGGCCGGACGTGCGCAACGTGCTGCTCCAGGACCTGTGTCCGGTCGACCTCTCCGAGCATCTGGCGATCGGACTGTTCGACCGGATCGCCTTCCACGAGGTGGCCAACGCCCTTGATCCGGCGCGGGCCAGGCCGACCACCTGCGCGTCCGTGTTCAGCTGACGCCCGCGCCACGACGCCGGGGCCCGACCGGCCTGAGCCGCCGGTCAGGCCCCGGAGTACCGGATCAGCGGCCGTGCCGGCCGCTGCTCGCCGCCCGCCGGCGGACCGACGCGAACAGGGTCGCCGAACCGAGCGCGAGCGCGGCCGCGCCGCCGACGGCGAGGTAGGTGGTGCCGCTGTCACCACCGGTCTCGGCGAGGTTCTCGGTGGCCCCGGCGGCCGCGACCCGCGGCTGGTCGGCCGTGGGTGCGTCGTCCGGGCCACCGTCCTGCGCGGCCGGCTCCGCGGACGTGCCGGGGTCGTCGTCGCCGTGGCCGTGGTTCTCCACGGTGGAGTGCTCGGCGCCGGTTTCGATCTGCTCGTCGCTGGGGGCGGAGGCGCTGGGGGCGGGCGCGGTCGAGCCCTCGTCGCCGCTCCGGCCGCCGCCCTCGCCGCTGTCACCGGCGTCGGTGCCGGTGCCGGTGTCCGTACCGGTGCCGCCTCCGCTGCCGCCGCCGAAGCTGACGTCCGAGCAGGAGTAGAAGGCCTCCGGACTGTCCGAACGCTGCCAGACCGCGTACAGGACGTGCTTGCCGGAGCGCTCCGGGAGCGTGCCGGAGAACGTGTAGAAACCGCCGGACGCGGCCGGGTCGGTGACCGTCGCCACCGGGTTCACCAGGTCCAGGTCGTCCCAGCCGAGCGCCTTGGCGGAGTCGAAGCCGGGCTTGGTGACATAGACCTTGAAGGTGCCCTTGTGCGGGGCGGTCACGCGGTACTTGAAGGTGTACGAGCCACTGCTCACGGATGTGGCGGGCCAGTCGGCGCGGGCCAGGTCGAGGCCCTTGAACGCCTCGTTGTTCGCGCTGCACAGCTTGCCGTCCGGGATGAGCGCCTCGTGCTGCCCGGCCGCGTTGCCGATGCGGATGCCGTTCCAGTCGTACAGCGCCTGGGTGCCGCCCGCCGCCACCGCCGCCTTGCACGCCTGCGAACCGGGGCTCTCCGGTCCCTCCGCGTAGCACTGGGAGACACGGCTGACCGGGTCGCCCATCGAGCCGTGCGCGGACGCGGGCGCGGTGGACAGCACGGTCAGGGCGAGCGGGGCGATGCCGACGGCGGCGACGGTGGCGGCCTTGCGGCGTGCGGGCATGGGGGAACTCCTCGTAGCGGTCACCTGAACGGATCCCGGGGCTCGATCCCGAGGGGGATCCCGTGGGGGGCGTTCAGAAGCTAGCCCGAGAAGACCGCGAAATCTCCTGCTGAAGGCGGTGGGAGGAGATCCTTATGGTCCCTTTAAGGGACCGCTCAGACTGCGCTGAGGTAGGCGCGGCGGGTCAGAATCAGTTGGCCGGCCACCAGGTGCGGGCGATGTCCTTGCGCACCTCGGGCCGGCGTTCGCAGGTGGGCTCGTCGGTCTCCTCGCGGAGTCTTCGTGAGTCCGTCTTCCGCGGGGGCCTGTGCACTGTGACTCGGCGCATGGCTGCCTCCTTCAGTGCCTACCGTGTTCCGCGTTCTCGCGGAGGTAGACCATTTCGGGGAGAGTTCCTCATCGCTGCCGATATGTCTGTGGCGGCCGTCACCATTCGGCTGTCAGTGGTGGCTGTCACCCTGTGTGTCATGACGGATCACAGGGTGGATCACAGCCACGGGCTGACCTCGGCGGACGGAGTGGACTGGGATGCGCGGGCCGCCGCCTTCGACGACGAGCCGGACCACGGACTGCGCGATCCCGGAGTGCGGGACGCCTGGGCGCGGCGGCTGCGCTCCTGGCTGCCGGGCGCGCCCTGTGACGTCCTCGACCTCGGCTGCGGCACCGGCAGCCTGTCGCTCCTCGCGGCCGAGCAGGGACATCGCGTCACCGGCGTCGACCTCTCCCCGGCCATGGTGGACCTGGCCCGGGCGAAGCTCGCCGGACGGGACGCGGTGTTCCTGGTCGGTGACGCGGCGGCACCGCCGGTGGGCCGGCGGCGGTTCGACGTCGTGCTCGTACGGCACGTGCTGTGGACGCTGCCGGACCAGGGCGGGGTGCTGAGGCACTGGCGGGGGTTGCTGCGGCCGGGCGGACGGCTGGTGCTGGTCGAGGGCGTCTGGGGGACGGTCACGCCGGTGGGCCTGGCCGCCGGCCGGCTGCGGGAGCTTCTCGCGCCGCTCGCCGGGTCGGTGCGGGTGGAGCGGTTGTCGCAGGACGCGGCGCTGTGGGGGAAGGCCGTGGACGACGAGCGGTACGCGGTCGTCGCCCTGACGTGACGTTCAGCTGCCGAGCAGGGCCTCGAAGCCGTCGCCGCGGGCCAGTGCCTCCAGTGCGTCCAGAGCTGCCACGGCCGCGGCGGCCGCCTCCGGGTCCGACGAGGTGAGGCCGCTCTCGGCGAACTCGTCCTCGTCCAGTCGGCGTACGTCCGTGCCGTCGGCCGAGCGCCACAGGTCCAGGTCGAGGTCCTCGACGACCAGCTCGGTGCCGGAGAACGCCGCCGGTCGGGCGATGTCGCAGTACCAGCCCTTGAGCACGCCGGCCGGGTCGCGGACCTCCATCACGGCGTACCAGCGGTCCCGCCAGTAGTACTCGGTGAAGACGTCACCGGGCTCGAAGCGCACGAAGCCGAAGTCGCGCACGCCGGCGCCCGCGAAGGGGGCGCGGACCACGATCCGGGTGCCGTCGTCCTGGAGCAGTTCGGCCGGGTACCGGATCTTCGTCCGGCCCGCCTTGAGCAGGACGACGTCCACCAGGGTCTTGGGCTCGGCCTCGGGTTCAGCCGACTTGCCGGGCATGGCGCACCTCCGTCGCGCAGATGTCGTACCCGAGCCACTTGTTGATCGCGAGCATCGGGCCGTTCCCGGTGTCGTTGCCCGTGAACGCCTCCGTGTACCCGGCGGCGCGGGCGCGGTGCAGGGAGTCGTTCTTCGCGAGCTTGGCCAGGCCCCGGCCGCGGAAGGCGCGGGCGGTGCCGGTCATGGCCGTGCTGTAGCGGGTGCCGTCCGTGTAGGCGACGCTGAAGGCGGCCGGCCGGCCGTCGACGACCACGACCGAGGTCAGTGAGAGGTCGAGGAGCGGGTGCTTCCACGTCTCCTCGATCCATGCCTCGTAGTCGGTGAACTCCGTGGCGACGTCGCTGGGTTCGTCGGACGCCGTCTCCGCGTCCAGTGCGAACATCGGCCGCGGGTCGTCGGCGTAGTCGGCGGCCGTGCGCAGTTCGACGCCGGGCTGCGGGTCCTGGAGCGGTGGCAGGGTGCCGTGCGCCAGGTCCAGGCGGAGGAAATGCGCGGAGCGGCTCGCGCGGTAGCCGTGCCGCTCCGCGAAGGCGCGGTTGGCGGGCCCGTCCAGTACCCAGGAGAAGAGCTTGGCCGCCCCGTGGGCCGCCAGGTGCTCCTCGGCCGTGCGCACGAGCAGCGAGCCGGCGCCGTGCCGGGTCCGCTCCGGGTGCACGTAGACGTTCAGCGAGCCCTGGCCCGGCTCAGGGCTCTGGTGCGCGAGGCCCACCTGCGCGGTCCCGATCACCTCGCCGTCCAGCTCCGCGACGAGGGAACGGAAGTGGGCGTCCGGATGGCTCCGGGTGACGTGATGGACGACGGACTCCGGGCTGACCAGGATGAACGGCAGGGCGAGCCGGCGGACACGGGCGAAGCCCTCGATGTCGGCCCGGACGTCGGGGCGGAGGTCGCGCACGATCACTGTCATGGGGCGCACGCTACGCGGGGCGAGGAGACGGACGCCTCTCATTTTCCTGCCGCTCGATGTCCCGCCGGTGGGGGAGAATCGGGCCGTGACCTTGAAGATCCACATTGATGAGGGCGCCGCGGAGGCGCCGTACGAGCAGGTTCGGGCCCAGATCTCGACGCAGGCGCGGTCGGGGACGCTGCCGGTGGGGTACCGGCTGCCGACGGTTCGGGGGCTCGCCGAGACGCTGGGGCTGGCCGCGAACACCGTGGCGAAGGCGTACCGGGCGCTGGAGACGGACGGCGTGATCGAGACCCGGGGGCGCAACGGGACGTTCGTCGCCGCGGCGGGACCGGCGGCGGAGCGGGAGGCGGCTGGGGCCGCGCAGGCCTACGCCGAACGGGTGCGCAGGCTGGGGCTCGGTGCGGAGGCCGCGCTGGACGCCGTGCGGGACGCGTTGCGGGCCGCGTACGAGGAGCGGGAGCCGAGGGGCTGACCCGCTTCCGCGCTCACCGGGCATCCGCCCGCCTCACCGCCGGGTCACCGGCACCCCGGGCGTCCGCGTCACCCTGCGCCCCGCCCGCCCCGCCAGCTCCGCGAAGGCCACCGCGTCCTCCACCGCCGCCCCGCCCGGGTCGTTGTTGAAGTACGCGAACACGTCGTGGTCGTCGGGGAAGGCGGCCGTGATGCGGTGCAGCCAGGTCTGCAGGGACTGCCGGCCGTAGTGGGGCCAGGGCCGGGCGCGGCCCTGGTGGAAGCGGACATAGCCCCAGCCGGTGGTGCGCCACAGCGGCGTCGCGGGCCGGGAGCGGACGTCGGCCCAGCACAGGGCCGCCCCGCGGGAGCGCAGCACCTCCTCCACCTCCGGCGTCCACCAGGAGTCGTGCCGCGGTTCCACCGCGATCCGCGTGCCCGGGGGGAAACGGGCCAGGCAGGCGTCCAGCAGCCCGGGATCCGCGCGCAGGTTGGGCGGGAGCTGGAGGAGGACCGGACCGAGACGTCCGGCGAGCCCGGACGCGTGGGTCATCAGGCGCCGCACCGGCTCCTCGGGGTCCTTCAGACGTTTGATGTGCGTCAGATAGCGGCTGGCCTTGACCGCGACCACGAAGTCCGACGGCACCCGGTCCCGCCACGCCTCGAAGTTCTCCCGCGACGGCAGCCGGTAGAACGCGTTGTTGACCTCGACCGTCGCGAAGGCGGCGGCGTACTCCTCCAGCCACAGCCGCATGGGGCAGTCGCCCGGGTACAGCAGCCCCCGCCAGTCCTTGTACTGCCAGCCCGACGTGCCGACGAACAGGGTCATACGTCCATCAAAGCACCGGCCGGGACCGGGCGGCCCGCTACAGGTACAGCCCCGCCTCCGAGCCGCCGCGCGGCTCCGGCAGCGCCGTCGGGGAGGTGCCCCGGCGCAGTGCGTACAGCTCGGCCAGCGTCGCCCCCTCCCGGCCGACGCCCTCCTCGGTGCCCAGCCAGCTGATCGCCTCGCGCCGGGTCAGCGGCCCCACCTCGATGCGGGCCAGGCAGCGGCCGGGGCGGACGACGGCCGGATGCAGGCGCTCCAGGTCCTCGTTGGTCGTGACGCCGACCAGGACGTTGCGGCCCTGGCCCAGCAGCCCGTCCGTCAGGTTCAGCAGCCGCGACAGCGCCTGCCCCGCCGTGTGCTTGGCCTCGCCGCGGATCAGCTCGTCGCAGTCCTCCAGCAGGAGCAGCCGCCAGCGGCCCTTGCCCGCGGCGTCCTCCTCGCCGATCGCGATGTCCGTCAGATAGCCGACGTCGCTGAAGAGCCGCTCCGGGTCCAGGACGCAGTCCACCTGGCACCAGTCCCGCCACGAGCGGGCCAGCGTGCGCAGCGCCGAGGTCTTGCCGGTGCCCGGCGGGCCGTGCAGCAGCAGCAGCCGGCCCGCGATGTCCTCCGGCGTCGTCTTCATCAGCCGGTCCATGGCCTGCGCGACCGGCTCGGTGTAGTTGGCGCGCACCTCGTCCCACGTGCCAGCCGAGATCTGCCGCGTCGTACGGTGCGGGCCGCGCCGGGGAGAGACGTACCAGAAGCCCATCGTCACGTTCTCCGGCTGCGGCTCGGGCTCGTCCGCCGCGCCGTCCGTCGCCTGGTCGAGGACCTTCGTGGCCAGGTCGGCGCTGGTCGCGGTCACCGTGACGTCCGCGCCCCGGTTCCAGCGGGAGACCAGCAGCGTCCAGCCGTCGCCCTCCGCGAGCGTGGCGCTGCGGTCGTCGTCGCGGGCCACGCGCAGCACGCGCGCGCCCGACGGCAGCAGCGTCGCCCCGGAGCGGACACGGTCGATGTTCGCCGCGTGGGAGAACGGCTGCTCGCCCGTCGCGAAGCGGCCGAGGAACAGCGCGTCGACGACGTCGGACGGCGAGTCGCTGTCGTCGACGTGGAGCCGGATCGGCAGAGCGTCGTGTGGGTTCGCAGACATGCCGCCATGATCGGGCACACGGGCGCCCCGTGCACCCGCTTTCCGTGGTGCGCGCGGAGTGTCGGCCGTGTGCCCCTCGTTCCGCTGTGCCCCGGTCCATCCGGTTGCCGGGTCGTACATGTGCGACATCTGCCCCAACCGCGGTCCCCGCGGTTACTGTTGCCCACGATGGGACGTCATGAGTGGCACACGGGGGCACGGCGGTGGCGGCTCACCGCGCTGCTCGGCGTGTCGGCGGCCGTCGTGGCGCTGGTGGTGACCCTGCTCGGCACGCTCCCCGGCGACGGCGCGAGCACCGCCGGTACCTCACCCGACGGCGACAAGGTGCACGGCACGCCCGTCGCCCCGCCCGGGCAGCCGCGCCCCGACGTCGGCTGGGGCTTCACCCACACCCAGTTCAGCGCCGACGAGGGCGCAGCCGCGGCCGTGGGCCGGGTCGGCGGCCGCCTCGAACGGTCCGGGCTGCCGCAGAACCAGCACATCATGGGCTGGGGCGCCGACAACCCCGAGCCGCTGAAGGGCCGTTACGACTTCGCCGCCCTCGACCGCCGTGTCGACTTCGTCCGCGCCTCCGGCGGCACCCCGGTCATCACACTGTGCTGCGCCCCGGACTGGATGAAGGGCGGCACGGCCGGCGCCGGCAACACGGACTGGAGCCAGGACGCCCTGGAGACCGCCCCGCGGCCCGAGCACTACGCCGACTTCGCGGCCCTCGCCGCGACCGTCGCCAAGCGCTATCCCGACGTACGCCACTTCATCGTCTGGAACGAGTTCAAAGGCTTCTGGAACGACGCCGAGCAGCGCTGGGACCACGAGGGCTACACCGAGCTGTACAACCTCGTCCACAAGGCGCTGAAGGACGTCGACGAGGACATCATGGTGGGCGGGCCCTACCTGGTGATGGACAGTGTCGACCCACGGCAGACGGAGATCGCCTCCACCACCCTCCAGGGCCCCTGGGGCGCCCTGGACCAGCGTGTCCTCGACGCCTTCACCTACTGGAACGAGCACAAGGCGGGCGCCGACTTCGTCGTCGTGGACGGCTCCAGCTACACCAAGGACGACGAGCTGCTGCCGGACGAGTTCGCCGCCACGGAGAAGTTCACGGCCGTCGGGCAGTGGGTGCGGCGGCAGACCGGCGGCGAGCTGCCGCTGTGGTGGGCCGAGTACTACGTCGAGCCCGCCGACGGCAACGACGACCGGCACGGCTGGTCCGAGCCCCACCGCCGGGCCGTCCAGGCCGCCGCCATGATCGCGATGGTCGGCGGCGGCGCCTCCTCCGGCTTCTACTGGAACCCGGAGGAGGAGACCGGCCCCGACTGCCCCGGCTGCCTGTGGTCGCCGACCGGCACCGAGGACGGGGGCGCCGCGTTGCCCATGTACGACCTGGTCGCCCGCTTCGACGCCGAGTTCCCGCCCGGGACGGACTACGAGGGCGTGGCCGCCCCGGCCGGCGTGCGTGTCCTCGCCACCGCCAGGACCCTCCTGGTCGTCAACACCCGCGACCGGGCGGTCCGCGCCGAGGTCGACGGCAGGCGCCTCGAGCTGCGGCCGTACGAGGTGGAGTGGGTCGAGCGGTAGCGCGTCACTTCATCGTCAGGAAGCGCTGCGCCAGCGCCGCGCCCAGCACCGCCAGCAGTGGCAGGGAGAACCAGAAGCTGCCCTGCAACCAGCGCAGTTGCCGCACGCTCGGCCGCGTCGCCACCCGGATCACCTCCCGTGCCGACAGCAGCACCATCAGCGCGACGGCCGCGAGGGCGCCCACCACCGACCAGGGGGTCCAGGTCACCAGCGGTCCCGGTGGGCCGGGATCGGCCTCGGGGACGGGGCCGGCCGGTTGCCTGGCCAGGGTGTAGATCGTCACGTCCGCGTTGGCGAAGACCCGCCGCAGCTCCGGCCGCCCGTCCAGGTTCCGGATCAGCCGGGGCTCCCAGGCGGCCGCGTAGCCGACATCCATGCGGAGATAGGTGACCTGACCGCTGTTGATCATCAGATACGCGTGAGGGCCGGCGTCCTTCAACGCCTTGACCAGCCCTGACACCAGCGCCGGGTCGGCCGGCGCCTGCGTCGGCACGTACTCCACCTTCTCCATGTCCCGCGCGCCCCACGGCATCGCGGGCGTCACGGTCTCCAGCGGGTCGTCGCTGAGCCACAGCAGCCGCACGCTCGGGTCGTCGTGCGCGTACACGAACTCCATGGCGGCGACCTCGCCGGGCCGCACCCGCTCGAACGGCTCGTTGCCCCACCGGGCCACCAGGAACCCGCCCATCAGCACCAGCCCCGCCGTCAGCGCGGCCAGCGGGGCGAGGCTCGCACGGTAGCTGTTCCGTGTCCCGGCGGGCAGGCCGGCGCGCGGGAAGAGCGCGAGGCCCGCCAGCAGGGCAGCGCCGGGCAGCGCGAACAGGAAGACGCGCAACGCCATCTCGCCGCCGTAGGACTGCATGCCGAAGCCGAGGAACGGCACGAAGGTCAGGACCAGCAGCGACCGCTCGCGGTACCTGTGCGCGCGCCGCCGCCACCAGCCCCAGCAGGCTAGGGCCAGCACCCCGCCGGCCAGCGCCACGCGCGCGTACAGCACGAGTTTGTGGGTCGAGCTCCCGCCCTCGATCCGCCCGGACACCGACGACGACACGTTGCCGCCGACGCCCCCCACGCCGCCGAACAGCTCGTCGAAGTGCCCGGACCAGTACGGCTCGGCCATGAAGCCGATCCAGGACACGACCATCACGCCGAACAGGACGGGCAGCCCACGCAGTTCGGACACGTGGAGGAGCACCAGGACAGTGACCACGCCCAGCATCACGAAAGGCGTGAGCTGGTGGGCCGGAACGGTCGCCGCGAACAGGCCGATCACGACGAGCAGCAGCACCGCCCGCTGCCGCCGGCCCGCCGGCTGCACCTCCGCCTCGCCGGGGCAGAGCCTCGTCCAGATCACGCGCGGGGCGCGGAACCAGACCAGCAGGACCGCCACCAGGACGAGATACAGCAGATAGGTGAAGCCCTGCGGGGAGAAGTAGTCCTGGCCGACCCAGCCGCTGAGTACGAAGATCCACACGCCGGCCCACCGGGCGCGCCAGCTCGCCCGTAGTGCGCGGGTCAGCAGGAACAGCGGTGCCAGGTAGAGCAGCTGGACGGTCAGCGGCCACCAGCGGATCACCTCGGTGAAGTCGCCGACCCCACAGGCCTGGGCGACGAAGGCGGCCACCGCGAAGAACCCGGGCCAGCTCCAGCGCGCGTCCAGGTCGGGTACGGCCGTGCCGGTGCGGTCGATGTGGTCGAGGAAGCCGAGATGCTGCCAGGCCGTGGCGAACCGGGGCTCGGTCTCGACGACGGCGGGCAGCGCGTGCAGCGACACGACCGTCGCCAGCAGCGTGACCAGCAGCAGCGTCCGGTGCTCACGGCCGGGCCACAGCAGCGCGGCGAACACCACGACCAGCAGCGCGGCGCCGATCAGCGTCGGCAGGGGCAGGACGGAGACCAGGCCCAGCCCGCCCATGCGGTCCAGGTCGGCCTCGCCCAGGCCGGACGCCGGAACCCAGTAGAGCAGCAGCGCGGCGGCCAGCAGACAGCCGAGGACCACACCTAGGGGGGTGGGCATCAGCCGCTGCCGCCAAGGGACCCCCGCACGCGCGTCCCGCGTCGCCGTGCCCGCGACGGGCTCCGGCTTCCTTGCCGGGACCGGCGCCTCCACCACACTCACCCCCGTGGGCGGCGTCCCCGGCCCCGGCCGTACGTCCGGCCGCCGTTCCTGATGGTCGAAGTCGACCGGGGGGCCCAGCACGAGGGTGTCGCTGTCCAGCGCCCAGGCCGGTCCGTGCCTGCGCCCCGCCGGCCCGGGGGTCACCGGTACCTCGCGCGCCCCCAGGTCGGCCAGGTCCCCGTCGGGTGCCGCGCCGGGCGGGACGTCGGACGCGGCGCCCCGGACGGTGCGGTACAGCCTGGGCGCGGCGATCGCCACGATCACCGAGAGACTGACGATCTCGGCGACGCCCGCCCCGGTCAGGCCCATCCGCGGCAGCAGCACCAGCGTCAGGCCGAGCACCAGCGCGCACAGCAGCCCCTGCAACCAGGCCAGCCCCGCGGTACGGCTCTGGGCGCGCAGCACCGCGAAGTACGTCTCCATCACCACCCGCAGCACCGCCCCGGCGGCGAACCAGCGCAACAGCGGCGTGGCCGCCTCCGCGTACCCGGCGCCGAAGACGCCGAGGATCCAGGGCGCGCCGAAGAACAGCACCGCGGCGACCGGCAGCATGATCCGGGCCATCCGCCGCAGCGCGGCCCGGGTGTTGGCGGCGAGCCGGCCCGGGTCGTGCGAGCCCTCGACGGTCAGCGAGGCACCCATGTTGATGGCGAGCAGGTTGACCGTGCCGCCGATGGTTGCGGTGATGTAGAAGTACGCGTTGTCCTCGGCGCCGACCCGCGCGGCCACGATCACCGGCACCAGATAGACCACGGCGAGCGAGAACAGCGATCCCGTCCAGTCGCCCGCCAGGAAGCGGCCGACCTCCCGCAGCGCCGGCGTGCGCGCCTGGTCCTCGGTCACCCGCACGTGCCGGGGCACCAGCCGCCGGAACACCAGCCAGCCCAGCGGCAGCACCGAGGTGGCGATGGCCGCGACCCAGGAGACGAAGACCCCGGCCATCGGGATCGCCACCGCGAACGCGATCAGCAGCCCCAGCTTCACCGCCGAGAAGACGGTGTTCCCGACCGGCACCCACAGCGCGTTGCGCAGTCCGGTGAGCACCCCGTCCTGGAGGGTGAGCAGGTTCCAGGCGACGACGGCCACCACGAAACCGGCGGCGGGCAGCGGCGCATGCAGGAAGCGGTACGACGGTCCCCACGCGTCCAGCGTCAGCAGGAACACGCCTGCCGCCAGTGCCACCACGAGCGAACTGCCCGCGTACGTCCGGAAGATCAGCCGTCCGGTGCCACGGCCGGCGACCGGGATGAACCGGGCCAGGGCACCGGTGAGCGTCACCGCGGTGAGCCCCGCGAGGAGCTTCATCGCGGCGATCGCGGCGGACCCCTGCCCGACCGCCGCCTCGGAGTAGTGGCGGGCCGCGAGCAGCCAGTAACCGAGGCCGAGGACGGCGGAGATGCCGGTGTTCAGCATCAGGGCGTAGGCGTTGCGCAGCAGCTGGCCGCTGCCCGGCGACCGGCCCAGCCCCGGCAGTCGCAAGCGGCGCCGGGGCTGCTCGGTGGGCTCCTTCCCGGTCGGTGCGGCCTGTGTGGTGGTGGTCGTGTCAGACACGGTTACGGGTGGCCTTCCGGCGAACCTGACGTGCTCTGCGGACCATCGCGTAGCCCTTGGTGAGGGCGCGGTCCCTGACAAAGGTGCGGGTGATCGAGCGGCCCTCGACGAGCCGCTCGAACTCCTCGATCCCGGTGCCGCGGCGCACGGTGACACGGCGCAGGGCGTACGGCCCCTGGGCGGGGCGGGCGAGGTCGTTGCCGACTGCGAGCGCCTGGCCGTACCCCGTCGCCCGCACCTCCTGGCGGACCCGGCGGCTGGAGTAGCCGTACGGGTAGGCGAACGACGCGGGCGGGGCGCCCAGTTCGGCGGCGACGATGTCGCGGCAGCGGCTCAGCTCGAAGCGCAGGGCGTCGTCGCCGAGCTGGTCGAGCTGCGGGTGGCTGTGGCTGTGACCGCCGATCTCGACGCCCGAGGCGGCCAGTTCGCGCACCTGGTCCCAGTCGAGCATCCGGTCCAGGCCGCCCCCGGTGTCGTGGGCGCCCGCGATCCAGCCGGTGGAGACGAACAGCGTGGCCGGGAAGCCGTGCTCGGTGAGCACGGGCAGGGCGTGGCCGTGGACCCCCTCGTAGCCGTCGTCGAAGGTGACCAGGACCGGGCGCGGCGGCAGCGGACGGCCGGAGCGCCAGCGCCCCGCGAGCTCGGCCGTGGTGAGCGGGGTGAGCCCCAGGTCGCCGATGACCTCCATCTGCTGCGCGAAGGCCTCGGGAGTGACCGACAGGGCCCGGGTCGCGTCGTTCGGTTCGGACGCGACCGCGTGGTACATCAGTATCGGCACACGCGTGTCAGTCACGTCCGCTGCCCCCGATCGGCGCCACCGCGAACGCCGTGCCGCTCCTGCGCGCCCGCACGCTGCCCACGACATAGCCGCCGGCCGCCGCGCACACGCCCGCGACGATCGCCCCCGCCCTGCCCGCGCCGCCCGGCCGGGCCAGCACCGCGTCCCGCAGACCGCGCGCCACCCCGGCCGGCAGCACACGGGTCGTGTAACGGCGTTCGGACTCCAGCCCCTTCTGCGCGCCCACGCTCCGCGCCACCAGCGCCTTCGACAGGCCCTCGGCGTACGTGCGGGTGCGGAAGTAGCCGAACCGCTCGCGGCCCGACGGCACCCGGTGGTGGATCACCGCGCGGTCGTCGATCAGCAGCACCGCCTCGGGCACGGCGCGGGTCAGACGGATGCACAGCTCCGTCTCCTCGCAGCCCAGCGGGCGTTTGTCGCCGTCCCGGCCGATGCCGGTGGCGAAGCCGCCCGCCGCGTCGAACGCCGTGCGCCGGAAGGACGCGTTGCCGCCCAGCACGTTGCGGACCCGGACCAGGCCGGGCGGCAGGCCCCGGTAGGTGCAGCCGACCACCCAGTCGAACTCCTCCGGGAACCAGACAGGCCGGCGCCCCGAGGCCCAGACGGGCAGCGTACGGCCGCCGACCGCCATCACGCGCGGATCGGCGTAGGACGCGGCGAAGTGCCGCAGCCAGTCGCGTTCGGCCACGGCGTCGTCGTCCAGGAAGGCGATCACGTCACCGTGCGCGGCGGCGATGCCGGTGTTGCGGCCGGCGGACAGGCCGCGGGGGCCCGCGTTGGCGAGCACCCGCACGGCGGCGTCCTCCTCGGACTCCTTGTACTCCCGGGCGAGTCGGTCCAGGAGCGCCGCGTTGTGGTCCACGACCAGGAGCGTCTCCAGGGCCGGCCGGGACTGCGCCCGTACCGAGTCGACGGCCGCGAGGATGTCCTCCCAGCGGTCCTCGGTGTAGACGCAGATCACGACGGAGATGCCGGGATCGCTCAAGAGATCTCTCCCCGCGACGAGTCGAGCATCGGCGAGGGGTGGTTGCGGCGGCGCAGCGCGCGCCGGTTCGAGCGCTCCCGCAGGATCACCTTCAGCACCCGCAGCCCGTCGCGCACCGCCCTGAGGTTGCTGGTGCCGTGGATGCGGAGGTACTCGTGGCTGGGGATCTCCTGCACCTTCAGCCCGGCCTTGACCACGCGGATGTTCATCAGCGTCTCGACCTCGAAGCCGGTGCAGTCGAGGTCGATCTTGTCGAGGCAGTGCCGCCAGAAGGCGTTGTAGCCGTAGCACAGGTCGGTGTAGCGGGCGCCGAACTTGCGGTTGACGACCGCGCACAGCGTGCGGTTGCCCATCTTGCGGATGAAGGTCATGTCGTCGGTGCCGCCGCCGTTGGCGAACCGGGACCCCTTGGCGAAGTCCGCGCCGGAGACCAGCGCGGAGACATAGCTGACGATCTCGTTGCCGTCGGCCGAGCCGTCCGCGTCGACCATCACGATGATGTCGCCGGTGCACGCCTCGAATCCGGTGATCAGCGCGTCGCCCTTGCCCCTTCCGCGCTGTTCGACGACCTTCACGTCCGGCCACAGCCCACGGGCGACCTCTACGGTGTCGTCGGTGGAATTGCCGTCCACCAAAACCACTTCGTGGATCCAGTCCGGAAGGGTCTTGAAGACGTACGGGAGATTCTCCGCCTCGTTCATGGCGGGAATCACCACGCTCACCGGCGGTGTGATCGCCAGGTGCGTGGATATCGGCCGGTAGGCGCCGGCCGTCGTCGGATTCTGGTCGGCTGTCGCCGAGCCCAGAACAGAGCTCATCAGTTGGTCCCTCTCGTCCGGTGGACCGCCCACCCCCGGGCGGCCCGGCTCTTTGTCCGGTTCGAAAGGGGGGTTTGTACTGGCACAGCTCACCAGCCGCCGGAAATGGCAGCCGGTTGCGCGGAACGGCTCGGGCACACCGCAGGCGTCTCCGAGCACGGCACCCCCCACCGCGCGCCGCTCCGGCACAGCACCACGGCCCCTGAGCCCTCCCCTGGGTCCCCTGTGGTGATGGTCCGGTGCGGATGAGATGTATGACGGTATTGACGAATCACTCCTTATGGCAAGACCTGGGACCTCCCCTCACCTTTTAGTTGGTATGGCCGTTACCGGCGGCCTGGCCGGATCTTGCCCATTTGCTTCAGCAGTTTGTCCGCCGGCTGGAACAACTCCGGTCTCGCCACCACGGCATTGCGCAGTGCGCGCACCGGCGCACGCCGGGCTCGATGCCCGAACGCCACAGGATGACGTCGCGTCACCCACCCTTCGGAGACGAGAATTTCCCGTGTCTTCAGGGAATCCTTGTATTCTTTCGGTCCCCGCCCGAGATCGAGATAGGAGATCCCGTCGGCGGCGGCCCCCTCGGCCATCCGCAGATGCAGGACCAGTCCCGGGGAGTATTTCGAGTACGCCGGGTCGTACGCCGGGAACCAGCAGGCGAGCACCCGTTCGGTGCGCAGCCCGAAATGCGCGGCGATCGGTCTGCCGCCCGCGTACAGCACCGACAGGATCCCCGCGAACGGCTCCGAGCGGGTGTGGAACAACTGCTCCACCAGCCGGGTGATCCACTCGTGCGCGAAACGGTCGCTGCGCCCGGTCCTGCGGTACTGCGCGGACTTCCACTCCATCAGCGTGCGCAGCGCGGCCGGGTCCCGCTCGTCGTGGACGTACACGACCTCGCCTGCGTCCCGGCCGAGCTTGCGCTCCTTGGCGAGGGTGGACCTGGTGAACTTCGGCGACTGGCCGCGCAGCCGGGTCAGATACGCCTCGTAGCCCTGGTCGACGTCGATGACCGGGGACGGGAAGGTGCCGGAGGCGTGCGCCTCGAACGGGCGCTGGCCTTCCACCAGGTGGTCGAACTCCCATACGGCGAGCCCGCAGGCCCGCAGCAGCTTGCGGGCGTCCCAGGTGAACCCGGGGCGGTGCACCACGCCCTGTGCGTCGGAGACGCCGAGTCCGACGGCCCGGCCGACCCCGGCGGCGGTTCTCTGGAACGGGAGGAAGGCGGCGGGCTCGCCGTCCTCGCGGGCCACCGCGATCCGTACGCCCCGTCTGCACCGGCCCACGGCCAGCGCGAACTCCGGGGACAGGAAAGGGTTCGCCAGTTCGGGCGCATCGTGCAGATGGGCCTTGGCCTGCATCGCCGTCCAGGCCGCCCGGTCGGCGGCGGTCAGCTCGCCCGGGCGGTACACACTGATGTCCACGTCACAGGCCCTGTCTTCTCGCGGTGCGGCCACCGAGGCGCCGGACCAGAACCAGCAGGAGGGTGAGGGCGCTGAGAGCGGTCACGGCCACGATGCCGCCACGTACCGACCACAGGTGCAGGGCCAGCAGGCCCTGGGCCACCAGCATGTCGACGGCGATCGCGCCCGCCAGCGCCACGATCGCGCGGCCGAGCGGATCGAGCCCGTCGAGTGCCGCGGCGATGGCCGTGGCCGGCGCCGCCAACAGGAAGAACAGCGTGAACGGACCGCGCAGTGGCGAGTCGGACTCGATGAGCGCGAGCAGCGCGCCGATCCCGCCGACGGCGGTCGCCGCGCCCGCGAGCGCGAGAGCCAGGTCCCTCCCCGAACCGGGCCGTGTCCGCTCGGCGCCGTCTGACGCGTCTGATGCATCTGTCTTCGCACGGATGGTCTGCATTGGCGACTTTGCCCCCTGAAGCGCCGGATGCCGGGCTTCAATGTCGCGCAGCCCTCAGGGAGCCGTCAAGACGCGGAATGCGCTCTCTGCGATCCGAAAAAACGTTCCCCGGAGAGGGCCGGTCCGCCTCCGGGTGATGACCTGTCACATGGGGCCCACCGGTCTCACGGCCGGAAAAGTTTTGGCATGGACACTTCCATTCAACACGCGTAGTTGGTACCACGGTTGAGGCAGAGATCCTGCTAAACGGAGGTTCCATGAGACGTTCCCGACTTGTCGTGTTCCTCGGCTCACTCCTCCTCGCCGCCACGGCCGCCCTCACCGGCGCCGCCTCGGCGCAGGCGTCGGAAGCCGCCGCCACCAGCTATGTGGCGCTCGGCGACTCCTACTCCTCCGGCGTCGGCGCGGGCAGCTACATCAGCTCCAGCGGCGACTGCAAGCGCAGCACGCGGGCGTACCCGTACCTCTGGGCCGCCGCCAACTCACCCTCCACGTTCCACTTCACCGCCTGCTCGGGCGCCCGAACGGATGAAGTTCTCGCCGGTCAACTGGCGCCCGTCAACGCCAGCACCGGCCTGGTCTCGATCAGCGTCGGCGGCAACGACGCCGGCTTCGCGGACGTCATGACGACGTGCGTGCTCCAGTCCGACAGCGCCTGCGTCTCCCGTATCAACACCGCGCGTGCGTACGTCGACACCACGCTCCCCGGCAAGCTCGACAACGTCTACGCGACGATCCGCAGCAGGGCCCCCTCCGCCCACGTCGTCGTCATCGGCTACCCCCGCTTCTACAAGCTCGGCCAGGCCTGCCTCGGTCTGTCCGAGACCAAGCGCAGGGCCATCAACGACGCCTCCGACCTCCTGAACACCGCCATCGAGAAGCGCGCCCTGGACCACGGCTTCACCTTCGCCGACGTCCGCACCACCTTCACCGGCCACGAGATCTGCTCCGGCTCCTCCTGGCTGCACAGCGTCAACTGGCTCAACATCGGCGACTCGTACCACCCGACGGCGAGCGGGCAGTCCGGCGGCTACCTGCCGGTGCTCGACAGCGTCGCCTGACCCTCAGGGAGCAGGCGTAGCAGAAGGTGAGGAGGAGACCCCGCCCGTCGGGGTCTCCGTCACGCAGGTCACGGAGAACGCCACGGCGTCGGACGTGACCCGCACCGGCTCCCGGACCTCGACGCCGAGTGCGTTCTCGTACGTACCGCTCTCCTCGTACGTCGTCACGATCACCCGGTCCTGCCGGGTCCGCTCCCCGCCCTCCGGGAACGACAGCGTCCGCCAGCCCGGGTCGGTCACCTGGCCGTCGCGGGTGACCCACCGGTAGTCCACCTCGGCCGGGAGCCTGCCCACCGTGAAGGTCGCCGTGAACGCGGGCGCCCGGTCGTCCGGCGGCGGGCAGGGGCCGGAGTAGTCGGTGCGGGAGCCGGCGATGCTGACGGTCACCGTCTGGGGCGGGGGAGTGGACGAGGGGGGCGCGCTCGGCGTCGGGGTCGTGGCCTCGCCGCCGGTGGTGGTCTCCTCGTGCGGCGTCGATTCCGTCGGCCCCGTCGCCTCCGGCGCGGACGTGTCGGTGTCCCCCGCCGTCCGGCCGTCGCCGCCGTCGCCGTTGTCGTTGAGGAGCGCGTAGGTCAGCCCGCCGGCGGCGAGCGCCAGCGCAGCGATCCCCGCCATCAGTGCGGTGACGGCGCGACGGTCGCGGCGCGGCTCGGTGGTCGTCGCGGTGGCGGCGGCCGGGACCGGCCGCGGCGGGGTGGGGGACGGCGGCTGCCGGTGCTCGGCGATCGTGGGGGGATACGGGGTGTACGGCGTCGTGGGCGCGGTGTCCGCACGCCGGGTGCCTCCGGCGGAGGGGGCGCCCCCGGCAGCGACCAACCGCAGATCCTGCCCGGCCTTTTCGGGCGACAGCCGCTCGGCCGGGTCCTTGCGCAGCAGCCCCTCGATCACCGGGGTGAGCGGGCCCGCCCGGTGTGGGGGCGGCGGCTCCTCGTCGACGATCGCGCGCAGGGTGCTCAGCGGGGTGTCGTGCCGGAACGGGGAGTGGCCCTCGACCGTCGCGTACAGCAGCACGCCCAGCGACCACAGGTCGGACTCCGGCCCCGGCGTGCGGCCCAGCGCCCGCTCCGGTGCCAGGAACTCGGGCGAGCCGACGACCTCGCCGGTCATGGTCAGCGCGGAGCTGCCCTCGACCGTCGCGATGCCGAAGTCGGTGAGGACGACCCGGCCGTCGTTCGACAGCAGGACGTTGGCCGGCTTCACGTCCCTGTGCAGCACCCCGGCCTCGTGCGCGGCGCGCAGCGCGGACAGCACCTCGGCGCCGATGTGCGCCGCGCGCCGCGGCGGCAGCGGGCCCTCTGCGTCCAGCTGGTCCGCCAGCGAGATGCCGCGGACCAGCTCCATCACGATCCAAGGCCGGCCCTCCTCCGTGGCGACGTCGTAAACGGTCACGACGTTGCGGTTGGCGACCCGCGCCGCCGCCCAGGCCTCGCGCTCCAGGCGCGCGTACATCCGCTCCACGTCGGAGGCCGCCAGCCCGGCCGGGGCGCGTACCTCCTTGACGGCGACCTCGCGGTTCAGCACCTCGTCGCGGGCGCGCCACACGGTGCCCATCCCGCCCTCGCCGAGCGGGGACAGCAGGCGGTACCGGCCGGCGATCACGCGTTCACTGCCCGGTTGCACGGACACGGGCGCCCCCATTCGCAGCCGCGAGTGATGTGTCGTCTGATTTCTCCCCAAAAGTAGCTCACCCGAATGCCGTTGCCGCCCCCCTGAGCACCAATCCGGCGCCCAGGGCCACGACGACGAAGGCGGAGCCCACCGGTGCGCCGCGGCGGACCAGCGCGGCCAGGGGGTTGGCGGTCCAGCGCGGCCGCCGGACCAGCGCGCGGCTCACACCGGCACCGAACTTCACGACGGCGAAACCGGCGGCGGTCAGGGTGAGCGCCAGGCCGGCGCCGTAGGCGACGACGAGCAACAGCCCGAACCAGGCGTGTCCGAGGGCCGCGGCTCCCACGAGCACGACGACCGCGGAGGGACTGGGGACCATGCCACCGGCGAAGCCCATGAGGATCGTGTCGCGCAGGGTGGGGGCGACGGGGTGGGAGTGGGTGTGGCCCCCGTGGGTGTGGGTGTGCGCGTGAGGAGCGGCAGAGGTGTGGTGGCCGGGGTGCGGGTGGTCGTGTCCTCCGTGTTCGTGCGGGTGGTCGCCGTGGTCGTGCGGATGGTCGTGTCCCCCGTGATGGTGTGCGTGGTCCCGGTGGTCGGCCGCGTGTGCGTGCTCGTGGCCGTGGTGGCCGTGCTCCCGACCGTGTTCGTGCACGTGAGCCGGGCCGTGCCCGCGGTTCCGGATCGCCCGCCGGACCAGGCCCGCTCCCGCCAGGGTCACCAGGACGCCGCTCCCGATGCCGAGCCAGGCGACCACCGAGGGTGCGGCCGCGGAGCCGCCCGTGACCAGGAGGCCGAGGGCGACCACGCCGAGGGTGTGGGTGACCGTGACGGAGGCGGCCAGGGGCAGGACGTCCTTCATGCGGGCCCGGCCGCCGTGGGCCGCCGCGGTGGCCGCCATCAGCGTCTTGCCGTGTCCCGGTGCGAGGGCGTGCAGGGCGCCCAGACCGGTCGCGACGAGCAGGGCGAGGGCGGCGAAACCGGCTGTGAGGTCCTGGCGGGCGACCAGCGAGTCCAGGGCCCTGGTCCAGCGGTCGGCGCCGCGCGGCAGGACGGACGCGGCGGGCGCGTCGCCCCGTTCCTCGGCCAGGGCGGGACCGCCGGGCCGTATCCGCAGGGCGGCGGAACCGGTGTCGGCCGGGGACGACAGCAACTCCTCAGGATAGGCGGTCAGTTCGCGCGACACCGACTCCTCCGGCACGTCCGACGCGGTGAGCGTCGTACGGCTCCCGCGTGCGGTGATCTCCCGCCAGCCGGGCCCCGAGCCGGCACCGGCGCTACGGAATCCGACGGTGGCGGGGTCGCCCTCGGGAAGGGGAGCGGTCAGTGCGCACTCCAGCCTGAGGGTGTCGAGCCCCGCCTGACCGGGCCGCACGCGCGCCTGGCCGCCGGTGACCCGGAGGGGGACCGCGCGCCCGTCGACGGTGACCTCGCTGTCCCGGGCGGCGGCGGCGCACCGCTGCCTCGCCCACCCGCTCAGGCCGAGCCGCTCGACGTCGGGTGCGGCCTGGGTCGCGGGGATCTCGGCGAGGTCCTCGACGTGGTCGACGCGGAGTTCACCGGGGGCGGCCACCAGGCCGTCGTAGTGGTTGACGGTGAAGTTGCCGAGCGGGTGCGCGGACGCGGTGCCGGCGGGGACGAGAAGAAGGGCGCCGGTGGCGGCCAGGACGGCGAGGAGACGAGGGAGCTTCACCCGGCCGCCTCCAGGGACTTCAGGGCCGTACGGGCCTCGCGGGCGCCCAGCGGGGAGAAGCCGGGGTTCAGTTTCAGGGCCGTCGTAAGGGAGGCGCGGGCCTGCTGTGCGCGGCCCGTGGCGAGCTCGATCATGCCGCGGTGGTACAGGAAGGCGGCGTTGCGGTAGCCGGTGGCGGTGGCCCGGCGGGCGTACGGCAGGGCCTCCTCGTGACGTCCGTTGACGTGCAGCGCCCAGGCGAGGGCGTCCGCGGTGTGCACGGTGCGGCGCCGGTCCCACTCGGCGCGGGCGGCCTTCAGGGCGAGCTTCGCGCCACCGTGGTCGGCGGCGGCGAGCGCGGTGTCGAGGTCGGCGTTGACGCCACTCGCGCGCGCGAGGGCGGTCCAGGCGTGGACGAGGGCGTACTGCGCACGGGCCTTGGCCCGTTCGCCGCCCGCCTCGTACAGCTCGCCGAGAGCGACGAGCGCACCGGGCAGCGGGGCGCGGGCGACGACCGCCTCCATGCCCCGGACGGCCCCGGCACGGTCGCCGCCCGCCGCCTGCGCGCGGGCCCGCCCCTCCAGGGCGGGGAGGTAGCCGTCGTCGGCGGCGAGGGCGCGGGCGTAGTGCCGCAGGGCACTCGCGTGGTCGCCCTGGTTCCAGGCTAGTTGGCCGAGCGCGGTGGCGACGTAGGCGGTGTCGGCCGGTGTGGCGGCGGCGTCGAGGGCCTGCTCGAGGACCCGGCGGGCGGTGCCGACGTCGCCGCGCAGCTCGCGCACGTAGGCGTACCGCGTGAAGACGGGGATGCCCGGCCGCCGGGCGTCGGCGGTGCGGGCGGCCCTCGCCGCCTGCTCGTACCGGCCGAGTTCGAGCAGGGCGTCGATACGGCTGCACAGGGCGCGTTCGTTGTAGGGGTTCTCCTCGAGGGCCCGGTCGGCGTGGTCCAGGGCGCCGGTGAAGTCGTGGCGGGCGGCGGCGAGAGCGGCCCGCCCGGCCAGCGCCTGGTCGTTGCGGGGGCGCAAACCGAGCGAACGGTCCAGCGCCTTGTCGGCCTGCGGATAGCGCGAGGGGTCGCCGTCGACCCTGGCCTGTTCGACGTAGCCGAGCCCGAGAGCGGCCCACGCGCCGAAGTCGCGCGGCTGCGCACGGAGATGGGTCTGGAGCCCGGAGACGGCCGCATCCAGGTCGCCCCCGCCGAGCAGGGCGGCGGGGGACACCCCGCTGCCCGTCGTGGCCAGGGTCCTTCCGTCGTCGGCCCGCGTGTTGCCGACCGCGATCGACGCTCCGGTGAGCGCCACGGCCAGCAGTACGACGCAGCCGGCGATCTGGGCCCGGCGCCAGTGCCGTCCGTGTGCCGAGACCCGCCGCAGCGCGGCCACCCGCTCGTCGGTGTCCCCCGCCGCGGACGCGGTGCCGCCGGACGGGTCCGGGGCGCCGGCGCCCGCCGCCACCCCGCACTCCCCGGCGTCCGGCCTGCGGCCGCGCTCGCTCTGCGGCTCTTCGTCGTTGGTACGCGCGACCATGCCTCTCCTCGGTGTGCCGGCGGGTGGGACGTCGATGGGGAGGCGCGGCCCGCGCCGTGGGGGATGGGAGGGGTACGGGCCGCGCCGTTCGGTGGGGGCGTCAGTACGCGCGGCCCCGCATGCGGCGCCACCACATCAGGGCCGCGCCGATCAGCAGGATTCCGCCCGCACCCGCGCCCGCGGAGGCGGCGATCAGGGTCGTGTCGTCCGAGCCGGCGGGCTGGAGGGCGTCACCGATCTGACTGCGGACGTCGTTGCCGCCCGAGGTGCCCTTGGCCAGCGGGCCGCGCGAGCCCTCCGTCGGCAGGGCCAGGTACGGGAAGGCCTTCTCGAACTCCTTGTCGTTCTTGTCCACCGCGTCGCCCAGGTCGTTCTTGGCGCCGAGCAGTTCGCCCTCGACGACCTGGAGGGAGGCGTCGATCACGTCGTCCGTGAGACGGCGGCCGTTGGGGAAGCCCGCGTTGTCGCCGTCCAGGACGCCGAGCCGCTTCGGTGTCGCGGCCGGCTTGACGGACGTGTTCAGGCGCAGCATCTCGGAGGGCGTCACATGGGGCGGCTGGTTGAGGTCCTTCACGCCCTTGAGGAAGACGTCGACCAGGTCGTTGCGCGGCTCGGCGGGCGCCGGGATCTTGTAGATCGCCTCGATCAGCCCGGGCAGTTCGGGGTGGGTGACGTTCTCCAGGAACTGGGCGTCGTCCCAGGGCCCGGACGCGTTGAAGGTGTCCTTGTCCTCGATCGGGTTGACGACCTCGTTGACCAGCGGGTTGCCGAGGCGCGAGACCTGCCGGAAGTGCCCCTGGGCGTTCTTGCGCTGGGTCGTCGACCAGATGCCGACGACGGGCTGGTGGGTGGACTCCTGGATCAGGTGGTTGGGCACCTGGAGGGCGATGGAGTTGACGTTGTAGCCCTTGAGCGTGTCGTTGCCGACCTCGGAGAGGTTCCCGCCGTAGAGCAGGTCGAAGACCCGCAGGTCCAGGAAGAACGGGTCGTCGGCCTGACCGGCGAACGTCGTGGCGCCGCCCGCCAGTTCGTGCACCGCCGCCTTGCGCAGCGCGGCGTAGTCGGGCATGGACGCCTTGCCGACGTTCGACGGCGCGACCGGGACGTCGGCCGCGATCTTCGTGCGGGACACCAGTCGCTGCTTCTCCAGCCGCAGCAACTCGATGTCGTAGGTCTGCGTGACGTTGAGGTCCTTGTCGTCCAGGGTCTCGACGGGACCGGTGTTGTAGAGGAACGTCTTCTTGTTCTTGACGTGCGTCCTGAACGTGTAGCGGAACAGCAGCTCGCCCTGTCCGTCACCGTTGTTGTCGATGTGGAGGTCGTACTGGGCGTCCTCGGCGAACGTGAAGAAGTTCGGTCCGCCGGCCGGCTCCTCGAACGGGATCCAGTTAGCGATGATCGTCGTCGTGTCCGGCTTGTCCGGGCTGACGAACGCGTACACGTCGGTGTTGTCGTATTGCGGGGTCCCCGATATCAGCGGGGCCTCCCGGTGACTGGAGGCGGCTGCCGCCCCCGGTTCCAGTGCCGTCACGCCGGCGGCCGCGAGCCCTCCGGCGGCCAGCGCACCACAGACGAGGGTGGCGACGCTCCTGAGTCCCGCGCCGCGCTTGGAGATAGCTGTCATGCCGTCCGTCCTCAGTGCCAACTTGCCTGACGCCGGGGATTCGAAGCCGGGGGTGGACCGGATTGGTCGGTCGGGAGATTGTTTTCCCGGCTGCCCGACCCGCGTTTTCGGCGCGCTGATCCGTAACCCCATCCGGAGGTGCGTGCGTTGCGAATGTCTGGTGTGACGGGGCGGCCGGGGTGCGGTCGCGGAAAGGGGGAGCGCGTGGAGGCGGACAGACTGCTGATCCGCGTCGCGGGCGGGGACCAGATGGCGTTCGAGGAGCTCTACGCACTGGTGTCCGGGCCCGTGTTCGGGCTCGTCAAGCGAGTGGTGCGGGACGCGGCGCAGTCCGAGGAGGTGGCCCAGGAGGTGCTGCTCGAACTGTGGCGGTCCGCCGCCCGTTTCGACCCCGCCCGTGGCAGCGCCCTGTCCTGGGTCCTCACGCTCGCCCACCGTCGTGCCGTGGACCGGGTGCGCAGCGCCCGCGCGGCCGGCGAGCGCGAGCAGCGCGAGGCACTGCGCTTCGGGACGCCCGCCTTCGACCAGGTCGCCGAGGAGGTGGAGGCCGGGCTCGAGCGCGAGTGGGTGCGCCGGTGCCTGAACCGGCTCACCGCCCTCCAGCGGGAGTCCGTCACCCTCGCCTACTACGACGGCTACACCTACCGTGAAGTGGCCGAACGGCTCTCGCTGCCGCTCGGCACGGTCAAGACCCGGATGCGCGACGGACTGACCCGGCTGCGCGAGTGCCTCGGAGGAGTCGCGTGAGTTTCCTGGACCGTCCGCACCCCCAGGGCCGAGGGGGTACGGCATGAGCCTGCTCGACCGGCTGCGCGGCCGCGCCGACCTGCACAGCCTCGCCGCCCCCTACGCGCTCGACGCCCTGGAGCGGGACGAACGCGTCCGCTTCGAGGAGCACCTGGCGGCCTGCGAGCGCTGCGCGCGGGAGGTACGGGTGCTCTCCGAGGACGCCGTGCGGCTCGCCTGGTCCACGGCGGCCCCCGCGCCGGCCGCCCTGCGCGACCGCGTGCTGGCCGCCGTACGCACGACCCCGCAGGACCAGCCGCGCGCGCGTGAGGCGGTGCTGCCTCCGCACGTGTGGGGTACGCAGCCCGCCCCGGCGCGTGCCCGTACGCCCAGGACACGCCCCCTGTTCGTCCCGTTCGCCACCGCGACCGCCGCCGCGGCCCTGGTCGTCGCCGCCCTCTTCGCCGTCCAGGCGAACCGGACGGGCGACCAACTGGCCGCCGAGCGGGACAGATCACGTGAGATAGCCCACGTCCTGGCCGCTCCGGACGCCCGTGCGGCCACCGGACGGGATGCCGGGGGAAGAACGATCGGAGTGATCGCCTCCGCATCGGAGGGGCGCGCGGTCGTCACCCTGAACGGGTACGACAAGCTGCCGGGCGACCGTGTGCATCAACTGTGGCTCATGCGCCCCCAGGCGCAACCACGCTCCCTGGGCCTCCTGGACGGCGACACGCCCTTCGTCGCGGACGGCCTGGACAGAGCGGCGACGTCACTCGCTGTGACCGTCGAGCCCGCCGGGGGCTCACTCCGGCCCACCACGCAGCCGGTTGTCCAACTCGCCCTGGAATCGGTTGGATTCGGAGGGTGATCGAAGAGGGATGGTCAACCCCCTTACGGGGAAGGTGAATCCTGTGACCGCGATACACGCGTGCCCCAAGGGGGAGATAGGGTTACCCTGCCCGGGCCGGGTGGACTCGTACGGGTGGGGAGTGACATGGAACAGATAACAGTGCGCAGCAGGGCCAGGGTCCCTGCGATCACCTGCGGGAGCAGCGCGACCAGTTCGCGTCTCGACCGCCATCTCTCGGTGCTGGCCGGCCCCGCCGTCCCGCAGCGCGAGGCGGCCGAGGCGACCTCGCTGATGCGTGAGATAACTGCACGTGACACCTCGCACGAGCGCAGCGACCGGGTGTCCCGGGTGCGCCGGGTCTCGCTCTTCGCCCCGCTGCGTCGCCTGCGCCGTTCGCTGTTCGGCGGCCGCTGACCCGCACGAACGTCCCCCGACGCACTCTTCGAGGGCCCGCGCTCAGGCAGCCACACCGTCCCGGCGCAGCGCTGCGATCTCGCCGTCCGTCATCCCCACGGCACGCAGCAATGCTTCGGTGTGCTGCCCGAGCGCGGGTACGTCTCCGCTCCGCGCCGGCTCCCCACCCGGCCAGGTGATCGGGGGCAGCAGCGCCTTGAGCGGCCCGGCGGGCGAACCCACCTCCCGCCACCGCTCCCGGGCCGCCAGCTGTGGATGCTCCGCCACCTCCCGTACGTCCCGCAGCCGGGCGCACGCGATCCCCGCGGCCTCCAGCCGGGCCTGTGCCTCGTCGGCGGTCAGCGCCGCCAGCGCCCGCGCGACCCGTGCGTCCGTACGTTCCCGGTGCACCACCCGCGCCGCGTTCGTCGCGAACGCCGGATCACTTCCCAACTCCGGTTGCCCGAGGACCTGTTCGGCGAGCCGCCGCCACTCCCGGTCGTTCTGCACCGACAGCAGCACCCGCCCGCCGTCCGCCGTGGCGTAGGCGTCGTAGGGGGCGATGACGGCGTGCGCGAGGCCTGTGCGCGCCGGTGGTGCGCCGTCGTGCATCACATGGTGCAGCGGATGCCCCATCCACTCGGTGAGCGCCTCCAGCATCGACACCTCCACCGGCCCGCCCCGCCCGGTGGCGCCGCGCCGCACCAGCGCCGCCAGCACACCCGAGAAGGCGTACATGGCAGCCGCGATGTCCGCCGCCGGGATCCCCGCCTTCACCGGCTGCTCGGGCGTCCCCGTCACCGACACCAGGCCGGCCTCGCACTGCACGAGCATGTCGTACGCCCGCTTGTCCGCGTACGGTCCCGACGCCCCGTAGCCGGAGATGTCCACGGCGATCAGCCGCGGGTGCGCGGCGCACAGCGTGGCCGCGTCCAGCCCGAGCCGCGCCGCCGCCCCCTGAGCGAGGTTCTGCACGAACACGTCGGCCTCCGCCACCAGCCGCCGTACGGCGTCCAGCCCGCGCGGGTCCTTCAGGTCCAGCGCGATGGATTCCTTGCCGCGGTTGCACCACACGAAGTGCGAGGCGAGGCCGCGGGCCGCGGTGTCGTAGCCGCGTGCGAAGTCGCCGCCGTCGACCCGCTCCACCTTGACGACCCGGGCGCCGAGATCGGCGAGCTGCCGGGTGGCGAAGGGGGCGGCGACGGCCTGTTCGACGGCGACGACGGTGATGCCCTCCAGGGGCAGGGGGAGACGGTCCATGGGGTGGATCATGTCCCGAGCGTGCCCGCCTTGTCAGCGGGGCCGGTCCTCGGCCCTCGCCGCGGCGGCCGTGCGGATCGCGGGCGCCGAGGGCAAGTCACGGTCTCGATGCGGCGGGTCGCCGCCGAGCTGAGCTGCGGCACGGTGTCCCTGTACAGCTACGCCGGCCACCGCTGAGCGCACGGGGTCGCCGCCGTGCTTGGAGGAGCAGGGGCGCGCCGTACGGATCGCCTACCCGAGCCGGCGCCCAGGGCGAGGCCGGCCTGCGGATCCGCCGGGCCCGGGTGCCGGACTGCTTCGCGCCGGAGCGGCAGGTGCCGACGGCTAGAGCAGGGCGAACTGGCCTTCCGGTCCCTCCTCGTGGTGGTCCAGGACCGAGGCGGGGCGGCGAGCCGGGGCCGGGACCGGCAGGACGCCGGCCGCGCGCAGCTCGGTCGCGGTGAGGGTCGACTCCGTGTCCAGCGGGGGAAGTTCGGCCAGCAGCGTGAGGACCGTGATCAGCTCCAGCAGCTCGGAGGTCCACGTCTGGGGCCAGCTCGCCGGGCGGATCGCGAGGAGCGTGCCGGGGTCGCCCTCGGCCGTCCGGGCCGCGAACCACTGCTCCAGGACGCGGACACCGCCCGCCTCGAAGTCCCAGGCCTGGGGCGGGACGGGGGAGACGCGGCCCTCGTCGAGGTGCAGGGCCTCCTCGTCGCGGTCGTAGTGGAGCGTGCGCGGCCGGGCGGGGAGCGGGGCGCGGACGTAGGGGCGGCGGCCGCCGGGCAGTTTGGGGCGGTCGCCGTCGCGGCGCAGCAGCCAGAGCATGCGCCGGCCCCGCTGCACGCCCGTCGACCAGAGCGCGGGGTCCTCGGTGAGCGGCACCGTGAGGTCCGCCCGCACCGCGCTCAGGATCCACGCCAGGACGTCGACCGGGCCAAGGGTCTGACCGAGGCGGCCGCCCAGGTGTTCCAGCAGGCCCGGGGCGAGGTTCGGCTCGGCGCCCGCGGGGCGGCGGTACAGGGGCCGTACCCGGCCGGGACGGAGCAGCGGGACGAGGGACGTGGCCAGCAGACGGGGGCCGCCGCCCTCGGGGTTCTCGACCACGAACACCTGCTGTTCGTCTGCCACCCGCCACAACTCCGGCCGCGCCGCGTCGATCAGCCGGTGGTCCGGGATCAGCCACTGCTCGTCGAAGGGCGCCGGCAGCACGCGGACCGGCTCCGGGCAGGGGCCCTGCGCGCGCAGCAGCTTCTCCGTGCCGGTGGAGCGGCCGGGCAGCTGCCCGACCGCCGAGTGCAGTGTGCGGGAGCGCGAAGGTTCGAACAGGGCCTCGCGGTCCGCGCCCTCGGCCTTCATCAGGGTGTCCCAGCGCGCCTTGAGGGTGGACGGGTCGGGGGCCGTCGGCCACCCCCGGCCGATTCGCGGCGGTGCGACGGACCACGGCATGAGGTCCGCGAGCAGCGGAGCGTCGTCATGCGTCACGCCCGGCATCGTACGACGGCCCTCCGGCGCGTGGGTCAGGTGGCGTCCAGCGTCACCGTGAAGGAGAAGCGGTCGCCCCGGTAGTGGATGACGGCGACGTCCAGCACCCGCCCGTCCCCGTCGTACGTCACGCCCGTGTAGTGCAGGATCGGGCTCAGTAGCGGCACGTCGAGCAGGCGCGCCGTCTCCGGGTCCGCGAGCCGGGCCTCCACCGTGTCCGTGATGCGGCTGATGTCCGCCCCGACCACGTCCCGCAGCACCTTGGTCATCGGCCAGCGGCCCAGATCGTCCAGGACGATCCGGTCCGCCACCTCCGGGCGCACGTAGTTGTGGGCGTGATTGGTCGGCTCACCCGTCTTCTCGTCGCTGCGCAGCCGGTGGTACGTCGCCACCTCGCCGAGGTCCGGGAAGTACTCGGCGAGGCCCGCGGGCACCGGCGCGTGGCCGTGGTCCAGCAACTCGGCGGTCATGCCGGACTGCTGGGCCACGATCGCGTCCACCGAGCCCAGCAGCCGCACTGGGGCGCCCCGCCGCGCGCTGGGCTCGATGAACGTGCCGCGCCTGCGGTGCCGGCTGATCAGGCCCTCGTCCTCGAGCTCCTTGAGCGCCTGCCGCATGGTCAGCACGCTCACGCCGTAGTGCCCCGCCAGTTGCTCCTCGGTCGGCAGGCGCAGCGGGTCCCGGGGCGAGCGGCCGAGTATCGAGGCGCGCAGCGACTGCGAGACCTGGTACCAGAGCGGCAGCTTGCGGTTCAGGACGATCGAGTCCGGGGCGAAGGAGGTCACGGGGCCATCCGTACCGGCAGGATTCGGTCAGTGCAAGGGGCGGAAGTGCCGCTCCATGCCCTGCCACACGTCGTCGTAACGCTGTTGCAGGTGTTCCGCCTGCTCCGCCTGCGGTGTCAGGGTCATCGGCCAGCGCGTCTCGAACATGAACGCCAGCCCGTCGTCCACCCGCTGCGGCCGCAGCTCGGCCGCGCTCGCCCGGTCGAACGTCTCACGGTCCGGGCCGTGCGCCGACATCATGTTGTGCAGCGAGCCGCCGCCCGGCACGAACCCCTCTGCCTTCGCGTCGTACGCGCCCTCGACGAGCCCCATGTACTCGCTCATCACGTTCCGGTGGAAGTACGGCGGCCGGAACGTGTCCTCGCCCACCAGCCAGCGCGGCGCGAAGACCACGAAGTCCACGCCCGCGAGGCCGGGGGTGTCGGACGGGGAGGTGAGGACCGTGAAGATCGACGGGTCCGGGTGGTCGTAGGAGATGGTGCCGATCACATTGAAGCGGCGCAGGTCGTAGACGTACGGCACATGGTTGCCGTGCCAGGCGACGACGTCGAGCGGTGAGTGGTCGTACGTCGCCGTCCAGAGGTTGCCGCAGAACTTGTTGACGACCTCCACCGGGCCCTCGACGTCCTCGTAGGCCGCGACCGGTGCCCTGAAGTCCCGTGGGTTGGCGAGGCCGTTGGCACCGATCGGGCCGAGATCGGGGAGGCGGAAGGGGGCGCCGTAGTTCTCGCAGACGTAGCCGCGCGCGGCCGGGCCCTGCCCGTCGCCGTACCCCGCGTCCAGCAGCTCCACGCGGAACCGGACCCCGCGCGGGACGAGCGCGACATGTCCGGGCTCCACCGCCAGCAGCCCGAACTCCGTGCGCAGCAGCAGACCGCCGCGCTCCGGCACGATCAGCAGCTCGCCGTCCGCGTCGCTGAAGACACGGTCCATGTCGGCGTTGGCGTGGTAGAGGTGCACGGCCATGCCGGTGCGCTGGGTGACGTCGCCGTTGCCGCCCAGGGTCCACAGCCCGGCCAGGAAGTCGGTGCCGGGCGGCGGTTCGGGCAGGGGGTTCCAGCGCAGCCGGTTCGGGTCGGGGACGGTCTCGGTGAAGGGGGCCGTGCGCAGGCCGCCGTTGGGGGTGCGGGTGAACGCCGGGTGCGCGGCCGAGGGGCGCATGCGGTAGAGCCATGAGCGGCGGTTGTGGGCGCGGGGCTCGGTGAACGCCGTGCCGCTGAGCTGCTCGGCGTACAGGCCGAGGGGGGCGCGCTGGGGTGAGTTCCGGCCCTCGGGCAGTGCGCCCGGGAGGGCCTGCGAGCTGTGCTCGTTGCCGAATCCGGAGAGGTAGGCCAGCCCTTCGGCGGTCTTCCGCGCTTCCCCACGCTCGAACACGCTCGCGCGGGAGGTGCCCCCATCGCTCATGATCACTGCTCCCTTGCACTGCCGATTCCTATGGTTCACCGTAGGATTGCGGTTGCTCCGGCGCAAGGGGGATGTCCGGCCTCCTCTCGACGGAGGACGGAGGACGGCCGAGAACCAGACTCCAGGGGGATTCGGGGTGTCGCACCGGTGTTCTACGCTCGCCGCATGTCGTGGACGCGTCGATCCCGTGCCGCGCTCGCGGTCTGTGCCCTGTTGGTGGCCGCAGCCGTGGGCTGTGGCACCGGCGATGCCGGGGAGCGGAAGAACGCGCAGGCGCCGCCGGCGGTGGGCCGGCTGCTCGACGACACCGACGAGGCCGGGCGCCCCTATCGTGAGGTGCGCGAGGAGGACGCGCCCGAGATCGGCATAGAGGTGCAGCCCGACGCCTCCGGCGCCGGGTGGGACGTACGCCTGCGCCTTGGCGACTTCGGCCTCTCGCCGGTCGGTACGGCACCCAGGGCGGTACCCGGCCGGGGCGTCGCCCGGCTCTTCGTGGACGGTCGCCCCGTCGCCGAAATGCGCGACCCCGAGCACCGGCTGGCCGCCGGCCTGGTCCCACGCGGCACGCACCAGGTGACCGCGCGGCTGTACGCCGACGACGGCACCGTCTGGGCGGTCGACGGCGAGCCCGTCGAGTGCACGGCCGACATCACCGCGTCGGGCAGCGAGCCGGCGGCCACGACGAGTGCACCGGGCGCGCAGATGCGTGGCGGAGGTGGAGGTTCACCGGATCCCGGCGGAAAGGCATCATGAAGTCCGTGCCCCACCCGACCACGCTCCGTCGTGCGCCCGTCCAACGGCGCAGTGCCGAACGGCTGACCCGCATCCTCGACGCCTGCGCCGACCTCCTCGACGAGGTCGGCTACGACGACCTGAGCACCCGCGCGGTCGCCCAGCGCGCCGGTGTGCCCATCGGCTCGGTCTACCGCTTCTTCGGCAACAAACGGCAGATGGCCGACGCGCTCGCCCAGCGCAACCTGGACCGCTACGCGGAGCGGGTCACCGCCCGCCTGAAGGGTTCCGCACAGGGCGACTGGCGGGCGGCCATGGACGCCGTGCTGGACGAATACCTCGTCATGAAGCGCACCGCGCCCGGCTTCTCCCTCGTCGACTTCGGCAACCAGATCCCCGTCGGCAGCCGGCAGGCCGAACCCAACCACCGGGTCGCCGACCGGCTCACCGACCTCCTCGGCGGCCATCTCACCCGCGAACCCGACGCCGAGCTGCGCCGTGTCTTCCTGATCGCCGTGGAGACCGCGGACGCCCTGGTGCAGCTGGCGTTCCGGTTGGATCCGGAGGGGGACGCGGACATCGTCGCGGAGATGCGGGAGATGCTGCGGGCGTATCTGGTGCGGGTGCTGGACTGACGGGACCGAGCGGCGTCCGGGCGCCCTCCTCCCCTTCGGAGATCCTCTTCACGCAAGGGCTCCCCTCCATGCATACCGGTCGGTATGCTCATCCCGTCCGTGCGTCGCCGTAGTCGTCAGACCCCGGGAGGACCCGTGTCCCGCACCGCCCTGCGAATCTGTCCCCTGTGCGAGGCCACCTGCGGGCTGACGCTCACCATCGAGGGGACTCGGGTCACAGGGGCCCGTGGTGACCGCGACGACGTCTTCAGCCAGGGGTTCATCTGCCCCAAGGGCGCCTCCTTCGGGGCCGTCGACGGCGACCCCGACCGGCTGCGCGGGCCGCTCGTGCGCCGGGACGGGGAGCTGCGCGAGGCCAGTTGGCAGGAGGCGTTCGACGCCGTGGCCGCCGGGATCCGGCCGGTCGTCGAGCGGTACGGGGCGCACTCCGTCGGGGTGGTCCTCGGCAACCCCAACGTGCACACCATGGCCGGCGCGCTCTACCCGCCCGTCCTGATCGGCGCCCTCGGCACCCGCAGCGTGTTCACCGCGTCCACGGTCGACCAGATGCCCAAGCACGTCTCCAGCGGACTCCTCTACGGCGACGCGAACGCCATCCCCGTGCCCGACCTCGACCACACCGGCCACCTGCTGCTCATCGGCGCCAACCCGCTGGAGTCCAACGGCAGTCTGTGCACCGCGCCCGACTTCCCCGGCAAGCTGAAGGCGCTCAAGGCGCGCGGCGGCACGCTCACCGTGATCGACCCGCGCCGCACCCGCACCGCCGAACTGGCCGACCGTCACATCGCCATCCGCCCCGGCGCGGACGCCCTGCTGCTCGCTGCGATGACGCACGTCCTCTTCGAGGAGGACCTGGTCGCGCTCGGCGACCTCGCGCCGCATGTCGAGGGGCTCACCGAACTCCGGGGGGCGATGGCGGACTTCACTCCCGAGGCCGTCGCCGGTGCCTGCGACGTCGAGCCCGCCGTGACGCGTGCCCTCGCCCGGGAACTGGCCGCCGCCCCCACCGCCGCCGTCTACGGCCGCATCGGCAGCTGCACGGTCCCGCACGGCACGCTCGCCAGCTGGCTCGTCGACGTCCTCAACATCCTCACCGGCAACCTCGACCGGCCGGGCGGCGCCCTCTTCCCGCAGGCCGCCACGGACCGGACACCCCGCCCGGCCGGACCCGGCCGCGGCTTCGCGCTCGGGCGCTGGCGGTCCCGGGTGAGCGAGCACCCCGAGGCGAAGGGCGAGCTGCCGCTCTCCGCGCTCGCCGAGGAGATCGACACCGCCACCGAGGAGGGCGAGCCGGTCCGGGCGCTGATCGCGGTCGCCGCCAATCCGGTGCTGTCCGCCCCCGACGGCGCCCGGCTCGACAAGGCCCTCGACTCGCTGGACTTCATGGTCAGCGTCGACCCGTACCTGAACGAGACCTCGCGCCACGCCCACGTCGTGCTGCCGCCGCCCCCGCCGTCCCAGAGCGCTCACCACGACTTCGCCTTCAACACCCTCGCCGTGCGCAACCAGGTCCGCTACACCCGCCCCGCCGTCCCGCTGGAGCCGGGCCGGATGGCCGAGACCGAGATCCTCGCCCGGCTCGTGCTGGCGGCTTCCGGCATGCACGGCGCCGACCCCGGTGCCGTGGACGCCATGGTCGTCGAGCAGACCCTCGGCAAGGCGGTGACGGAGCCCCACTCACCGGTGCACGGCCGGGACCCGCGGGAACTCGCCACCCGGCTCGACGGCGACACCGGTCCCGAGCGGCGCCTCGACATGATGCTGCGCCTCGGCCCGTACGGGGACGGCTTCGGCGTACGCCCGGACGGGCTGAGCCTCGCGAAACTGCTCGCCCATCAGCACGGGATCGACCTCGGGCCGCTGCGCCCCCGGCTGCCGCAGCCGCTGAAGACGGCGAGCGGCAGGGTCGAGCTGCTGCCGGCGCCCCTCGCCGGCGATCTGCCGCGTCTGCGGAAGGCCATGACGGAGCGCGCTGCCGGTCTCGTGCTCGTCGGGCGCCGCCATCTGCGCTCCAACAACAGCTGGATGCACAACGTCCCCGCCCTGACCGGCGGCACCAACCGCTGCACCCTGCACATCCACCCCGAGGACGCCGACCGGCTCGGTGTGCGCGACGGGGCGCCGGTCCGGGTGAAGGGCGCCGGGGGAGAGGTGACGGCCCCCGCCGAGGTCACCGACGGCGTACGGCCCGGCGTGGTCAGCCTCCCGCACGGCTGGGGCCACGACCGCCCCGGCACCCGTCTCACCCACGCCGCGACCGACCCCGGCGTCAACGTCAACCAGCTCCTCGACGGCAGCCGGCTCGACCCGCTCTCCGGCAACGCGGTCCTCAACGGCGTGCCCGTGGAACTCGCGCCGGTGACCGAAAAGCTCACCGCGCTGACCTGAGCAAAGCTGTGACCAGGAGTTTTGCGCTTATTGCTCGCACGTCAACATCTTGTTAACGCCGATTGACGGGACCTAACGTCGTCGAACCGCCGGCCCTGGTGGGAGTTCAAGGGCGAACGTTAGGTATCCACTCATGCTGACCATCCTCGGCTTCGCCATGATCGCGACCTTCCTGGTCCTGATCATGTTGAAGAAGATGTCGCCGATCGCGGCGCTCGTGCTCATCCCCGCACTCTTCTGTGTGGTCGTGGGCAAGGGCGCGCACCTCGGCGACTACGTCATCGACGGAGTCTCCAGCCTCGCCCCCACCGCGGCGATGCTCATGTTCGCGATCGTCTACTTCGGGGTGATGATCGACGTCGGTCTGTTCGACCCGATCGTCCGGGGCATCCTGAAGTTCTGCAAGGCCGACCCGATGCGCATCGTCGTCGGTACGGCCCTGCTCGCCGCGATCGTCTCGCTGGACGGCGACGGCTCGACCACGTTCATGATCACCGTCTCGGCGATGTACCCGCTCTACAAGCGGCTGAAGATGAGCCTGGTCGTGATGACCGGTGTCGCGGCGACCGCCAACGGCGTGATGAACACCCTGCCGTGGGGCGGCCCGACCGCGCGCGCCGCCACCGCCCTGAAGCTGGACGCCGGCGACATCTTCGTCCCCATGATCCCGGCCCTCGCCGTCGGTCTGGTGTTCGTCGTCGCCCTGTCGTACGTCCTCGGTCTGCGCGAGCGCCGGCGGCTCGGTGTGCTGACCCTGGACGAGGTGCTGGAGGAGGAGAAGGAGACGGTGCTCGTGGGCACGGGCACGGGCGGCGTCGGTGCGGGCGCCCCCTCCGGTGCGGGCACCCGGCAGGTCACCGGTGGTGCCGGCGCCGAAGAGCTCCGCGAGGACGACGACTTCCAGGGACTGGACCCCGACCGCCCCACCCTGCGCCCCAAGTTGCTCTGGTTCAACGCGCTGCTCACGATCGGCCTGCTCACCGCCATGATCATGGAGCTGCTGCCGATCCCGGTGCTGTTCCTGATCGGCGCCGCCCTCGCGCTCACCGTCAACTTCCCGAAGATCCCCGAGCAGAAGGCCCGCCTCGCCGCGCACGCCGACAACGTCCTCAACGTCTCCGGCATGGTCTTCGCCGCCGCCGTCTTCACCGGCGTCCTGCAGGGCACCGGCATGGTCGACAGCATGGCCAAGTGGCTGGTCGACGTCATCCCGGGCAGCATGGGCCCGCACATGGCCCTGGTCACCGGTGTGCTGAGCCTCCCGCTCACCTACTTCATGTCCAACGACGGCTTCTACTTCGGTGTCCTGCCGGTCCTCGCCGAGGCCGGCGCGGCGCACGGCGTGACGCCGGTGGAGATGGCCCGCGCCGCGCTGGTCGGCCAGCCGCTGCACATGTCCAGCCCGCTGGTCCCGGCCGTGTACGTGCTGGTCGGCATGGCGAAGGTGGAGTTCGGCGACCACACGCGGTTCGTCGTGAAGTGGGCGGCCATGACCTGCCTGGTGATCCTGGGCGCGGGCATCCTGTTCGGCATCATCTGACGTCACCGCACCCGACCGACTTCACGCCAGGAGGTACACGACCATGGGGCCCGGTGGGAACCGCGGCTGGCTGCTCCGCCTCGTCATCGCCTTCAGCTTCGCGCACGGCTCGTCCTGACCGGCCAGGTCGCGGCCCCGGCGACGGCGGGCCTGGTCGCCGGGGTTGCGGGGGTGGCGGCCCCGTTCGTGATGCTCGGCGGATTGCTGCTGCTGTCGGCGGGGGTCGCGATGCGCTCGCGGGCGCACCGGGGCGGGGAGCGGACACCCCCGGCCGGCCGACGGCCCTCGCCCCGCCTGACGGAGCGCGGGCGGGACAGCAACGTCACATGAAGGCACCGGCGGTGCGCTCGTACCGGCAGGCGCGCGAAGAGGACGGCGGGCGGATCCTCACAGCCCGCCGGGACGGTTTCCGCCTTTCGGCGCGGCCGCCGCGTCGCGTGGCGCACCGACCGGTAGGTAAGGGCCATGACCTTTCGACTCACCCGCGCCCGGGTCGCCCTGGCGACCGCCGCCGCCCTGCTCGCCGTCGGGGCGCCCACCGCGTACGCCACGCTCGGCGAGGAGACCCCTGCCGCCCCCACCCCGGTGCGCGGTGCGGCGTACGCCGAGACGCGACTGCTCTTCGGTACCGCGCGGCCCGAGGGTGGACCGGCCGTCACCGAGCGGCAGTTCATGGCCTTCGTCGACAAGGAGGTGACCCCGGACTTCCCGGACGGACTCACCGTGCAGAGCGGGCGCGGGCAGTGGCGGGACGCGGGCGGCACGGTCGTGAAGGAGCGGTCGTACGAGCTGATCCTGCTGTATCCGGCGGGCGAGGCGGCGGCCAGGGACCGGAAGGTCGAGGAGATTCGCCGGGACTACGAGAAGGCCTTCGGCCAGGAGTCGGTCGGCCGCGTGGACGATCGGGTACGCGTCGACTTCTGAGTCGCTCGGCGGTGTTGCGGCAGCACCCTGCCGGGCCTGGCGCGGAAAAACTATCGCCGCTAGTTTGGGTCCCCGACGACGCCGCTGTTCGGGAGGTAGGCCATGAAGGCCCGGGACGGGATGTACATCGACGGCGCCTGGCGCCCCGCCGCAGGCCAGGACGTGATCGAGGTCGTGAACCCGGTCGACGAGGAGGTCATCGGCCGGGTCCCCGCGGGCACCGCCGAGGACGTGGACCAGGCCGTGCGGGCCGCCCGCGCCGCCCTGCCCGGGTGGTCCACGACGCCGCCCGCCGAGCGCGCCGCGCGCCTGGCCGCCCTGCGGGACGTGCTGGCCGCCCGTAAGGACGAGATCGCGCAGACGATCACCGCCGAGCTGGGCTCGCCGCCGGCGTTCTCGCAGGCGGTGCACATGGGTGCCCCGATCGCGGTCGCGGGCTCGTACGCCGAACTGGCCGCGACCCACGCGTTCGAGGAGAAGGTCGGCAACTCGACCGTCTACCAGGAGCCCGTCGGCGTGGTCGGCGCGATCACGCCCTGGAACTACCCCCTGCACCAGATCGTCGCCAAGGTCGCCCCGGCCCTGGCCGCGGGCTGCACGGTCGTCCTGAAGCCGGCCGAGGACACCCCGCTGACCGCCCAGGCCTTCGCGGAGGCGGTGCACGAGGCGGGCCTCCCGGCCGGTGTGTTCAACCTGGTCACCGGCCTCGGCCCGGTGGCAGGGCAGGCGCTCGCCGAGCACCCGGGCGTCGACCTGGTCTCCTTCACCGGCTCCACCGCCGTCGGCAGCCGGATCGCCGCCACGGCGGGCGCCGCGGTGAAGAAGGTCGCCCTCGAACTCGGCGGCAAGTCCGCCAACGTCATCCTGCCGAGCGCCGACCTGGCCAAGGCGGTGGGCGTCGGCGTGGCCAACGTGATGTCCAACTCCGGGCAGACGTGCAGCGCGTGGACCCGGATGCTCGTGCACTCCTCGCAGTACGCCGCCGCCGTCGAACTGGCCGCCGCCGCGGCCGCCAAGTACGGAGAGCGCATCGGGCCCCTCGTGAACGCCCGGCAGCGCGACCGGGTGCGCGGCTACATCGACAAGGGCGTGGCCGAGGGCGCCCGCCTGGTCGCGGGCGGCGCCGAGGCCCCGCGGGAGCGCGGCTACTTCGTCAGCCCGACCGTCTTCGCGGACGTCACGCCGGAGATGACCATCGCCCAGGAGGAGATCTTCGGGCCGGTGCTGTCGATCCTGCGGTACGAGGACGAGGCGGACGCTCTGCGGATCGCGAACGGCACGGTGTACGGGCTCGCCGGCGCGGTCTGGGCGGGCGAGGAGGCGGAGGCGGTGGCCTTCGCGCGCCGGATGGAGACGGGCCAGGTCGACATCAACGGTGGCCGCTTCAACCCGCTCGCGCCCTTCGGCGGCTACAAGCGCTCGGGCGTCGGCCGGGAACTCGGCGTGCACGGCCTTACCGAGTACCTCCAGACCAAGTCCCTCCAGTTCTAGAGGAGTTCACTGTCATGGCTGTGCGTGCCGCCGTCCTTCCGGCTGTCGGTGCCCCGCTGGAGGTCACGGAGATCGACCTTCCCGCGCCCGGACCCGGCCAGATCCGGGTCCGCCTCGCCGCCGCCGGGGTGTGCCACTCCGACCTGTCCCTCTCCGACGGCACCATGCGCGTCCCCGTCCCGGCCGTCCTCGGCCATGAGGGCGCGGGCACGGTGGTCGCCGTCGGCGAAGGGGTCACGCATCTCGCACCGGGCGACGGCGTGGTCCTCAACTGGGCGCCGTCGTGCGGCGACTGCCCGGCCTGCGCGCGCGGCGAGGTGTGGCTGTGCGCCAATGCCCTGAAGGGCTCCGCCGCGGTCCACGCCCACCGCACGTCCGACGGTGGCGAGTTGTACCCCGGGCTGAACGTGGCCGCGTTCGCCGAGGAGACGGTGGTGCCGACGTCCTGCGCGCTGCCCGCGCCTGCCGGGGTGCCCCTGACCGACGCGGCGCTCCTGGGCTGCGCGGTCCTCACGGGCTACGGCGCCGTGCACCACTCCGCGCGGGTCCGGGCCGGCGAGACGGTCGCGGTGTTCGGCGTCGGCGGGGTGGGCCTGGCGGCCCTCCAGGCGGCGCGGATCGCGGGCGCGTCGCGGATCGTGGCGGTGGACGTCTCCCCGGCGAAGGAGGAGCTGGCCCGCGCGGCCGGCGCCACCGACTACGTCGTCGCCTCCGACACCACGGCTCGTGAGATCCGCGCCCTGACCGGCAAGCAGGGTGTCGACGTGGCGGTGGAGTGCGTCGGCCGGGCGGTGACCATCCGCACGGCCTGGGAGTCGACCCGGCGCGGCGGCCGCACCACGGTGGTCGGCATCGGCGGCAAGGACCAACAGGTCACCTTCAACGCCCTGGAGATCTTCCACTGGGGCCGCACCCTGTCCGGCTGCGTCTACGGCAACTCCGACCCGGAGCGGGACCTGCCGGTCCTGGCCGAGCACATCCGCGCCGGCCGCCTGGACCTGTCGGCCCTGGTGACGGAACGGATCGCCCTGGACGGCATCCCGGCCGCGTTCGAGAACATGCTGGCGGGCAAGGGCGGCCGGGCGCTGGTGATCTTCTGACGCCACGCGTCCAGGAGTTCTGACCCAGAGGGACCCGGGCGCCACCCGGGTCCCTCTTGCCTCCCCGGTATCTTCACGCACGACCGTTGACCCCATACCGTCCGGTCAGTATGTTCCCCGGAACGTCCCCACCGCACCCACCGGAGCGTGCACGCATGGACACGTCCCCCTCCGCTCACCCCATCGCCACCACCGCCCGCCCCACGGGCAACCGCCGTCGGGTCGCCACCTCGGCCGCCCTCGCCTCGGCCGTCGAGTGGTACGACTACTTCGTCTTCGGCATCGCCGCCGCCCTGATCCTCGGCGACCTGTACTTCCCCTCCGGCAGCTCCACCGCCGGCGTACTGGCCGCCTTCGCCACCTTCGCCGTCGGCTTCCTCGCCCGTCCGCTCGGCGGCATCGTCGCCGGTCACCTGGGCGACAAGCGCGGCCGCAAGCCGATGCTGGTCCTCGCGCTCACGCTGATGGGCGTCGCCACCACCGGCATCGGCCTGCTGCCGACGTACGAGACGATCGGCGTCGCCGCGCCGATCCTCCTCGTCGCCCTCCGGGTGGCGCAGGGCGTCGCGGTCGGCGCCCAGTGGGGCGGCGCGATGCTGCTGGCCACGGAGTACGCCCCCGAGGGCAGGCGCGGCGTCTACGGCAGCGTCGTCCAACTCGGCGTCCCCATCGGCGTGGTGACCGCCAACACGGTCTTCCTGCTGGCCGGCGCGCTCACCTCGGAGCAGGCGTTCGAGTCCTGGGGCTGGCGCCTGCCGTTCCTGGTCGGCGTCCTCGTGCTCGCGCTCGCCTGGTACATCCACACCCGGGTCGAGGAGACCCCCGAATTCCGGGACGCGGAGAAGGCGCTGGCCGAGCGTGAGAAGTCGGAGCAGAACAGCCCGCTGCGCACGATCCTGCGCCACCACCTCGGTACCGTCCTGCTCGCCGGCGGCTCCTTCGCCGTGAACACCGCGACGTTCTACATCCTGATCACCGGAGTCCTCGACTACACCACCCGCGAACTCGACATGAACCGCGGCGCGGTCCTCACCGTCTCGCTCTGCGTCAGCCTCACCCAGCTCGTCCTGATCCCCGCCTCGGCCGCGCTCTCCGACCGTGTCGGCCGGATCAGGATCTACGCGCTCGGCGCGGTCGGCATCGGACTGTGGGCCGTACCGCTGTTCCTGCTGATCGACACCGGTTCCCTGCTGTGGCTGGCGGTCGGCACCTTCGTCGCCAGCTGTTTCCTCAGCATCATGTACGGCCCCCAGGCCGCCCTGTTCGCCGAGCTGTTCACGCCCGAGATGCGCTACACGGGCGCCTCCCTCGGCTACCAGATCGCGGCGGTCGCCGGTGGCGGTCTCGCGCCGTTCGTCATGGTGCTGCTGCTGGAGGCGACCGGCACGTCGATGGCGGTGTCCGCCTACATCATCGGCCTCGCCGTGGTCGCGCTGCTGTCCATCAAGGTCCTGGCGGACCGGGCGCGTTCACGCTGACTTCGAGGCCGTCTGTTCGGTCCGCGACGCCGTCCCGCTCCCCGGCGCCGCGGACCGCGGCCGGGACCGCGACACCGCCACACCGGCCAGGCACAGCGCGCCGCCCGCCATCGTGAGCAGCCCGGGCACCTCGCCCAGCGCCAGCCACGACATGAGCACGACCAGGGCGGGTACCGCGTACGTCGTCGCGCCCATGCGGCTGGCCGTCGTCCGGGACAGGGCGTACGCCCAGGTGGTGAAGGCCAGCGCGGTCGGGAAGACGCCCAGGTACACCATGTTGAGGGTGGCCGACAGCGGCGCGTCGGCCGCCTCCGTCAGCAACTGCCAGGAGAACGGCAGGCAGCACACCGCGCCGACCAGGCATCCGAACGTCGTCACCTGCAGCACGCTCGCGCGTCCGAGGGCCGGTTTCTGCGCCACGACCCCGCTCGCGTAGGCGATCGCGGCCAGCAGGCACAGCACCACGCCGAGCACCGAAGAGCCGCCCTCGCCGGACATCGACAGCCCCACGGTCACCGCGCCGGCGAACGACACCGCCATCCCGGCCAGCAGCCGCGGCGGCATGGGATCGCCGAGCAGACGGGCGCCGAGCAGGGCGATGAGGATCGGGCCGACGTTGACGACCAGGGCGGCCGTACCGGCGTCGACCTGCTGTTCGCCCCAGTTGAGGGCGACCATGTAGAAGCCGAACCACAGCACGCCTGATATCGCGATCCCGCGCCAGGCCTCCCGCGGCGGCCACCCCTCGCCCCGGACGAGGAGGACCGCCCCCAGCACGAGGGCTCCGGCGAGCAGCCGCCCGAGCGCCAGCGCGCCCGGCGAGTACGCGGCTCCGGCGCTGCGGATCGAGACGAAGGCGGAGGCCCACAGCACCACCGTGACGGTGGCGGCGCCGGTGGCCAGCAGCTGGATACGGGGGGCGACGTTCATCATGTTCCCGAGGTTAGGAGGGGGAGGGGGCCGCAGGCTCGCGGGTTTCGGACCTGGAGCAGGGCAGGGCGGGGAGCAGGGCAGGACGGGAGCAGGACACGGCGGGGCAGGGCACTCAGCGCAGCGCGGCCGCGTCGATGCCGAGCAGCGCGGACAGCGCCCGCTCACCGCCCGGCGTCACCTTCACCGCCCGCTCCGAGCCGATGCGTACGCACCACCCCGTGTCGAGGGCGTGCCGGCACAGGGCGGCGCCCGCGACGCCCGCGAGATGAGGGCGGCGCTCGGTCCAGTCCAGGCAGGCGCGGGCGAGCGGACGGCGG
>NZ_JBFBJT010000026.1:0-65056 GCF_040686175.1 Streptomyces sp. NPDC086077
GGCACCGGTCTTCCGGTGCCGGGCCCGCGGCATTCACACACCGTGTGCACGCCGGGCACGCATATGCCCCGCGCACACGCTCCCCACGCACCCACCAGGCGAGTTGACTCATGGTGCGCATGCAAAGGATGTGATTCGACTACGGAAAGGAGCGGTCCGTGACCGCCGATCCGGAGCATTCCGTCGTCCACGGTGAACTCGCAGAGTTACGGCGCCGACTAGACGTGGCGTACGCACAAGTCGAGGGCGGGCTGGCGTTGCTCAGTCACCGCACCGAGGAGACGACCAAGGAACTGGACGAGGTGAACACCCGGCTCGTCACCCTGGAACACTCCCGCTGGCCGCTGCCGTCGGTCGCGGCCGTCACGGCCGTGGGCGCCCTGGTCGTGTCCCTCTGGCAGGCGCTGGGACGGTAGATCAGGGCAAGGTGTCCTGGCCCAGCCGGAGATGGTGAAGCAACAGCAGCGCGGCCGCCATGTTGGCGGCCGGGACCTCGCCGCGGGCGACCAGGTCGGGGACGACCTTGAGGGGGACCCACTCCCTGCGGTCCGACTCGAAGTCGTCCACCGGGTGCCCGACGTACTCACCCTCGTCGGCCCAGTAGATGTGGTGCCGGGCGTCGGTGAGTCCGTTGGACGGCTCCACGCTCATCAGGTGCCGCAGAGGCCCCGGCCGCCAGCCGGTCTCCTCCTCCAGCTCCCGGGCGGCCGCCCGCGCGATGTCCTCGCCGTCCTCGACGACGCCGGCGGCGAGTTCCCAACCCCAGCTGTCGGTGATGAAGCGGTGGCGCCACAGGAGCAGGACCTCGTTCGCCTCGTTCACCACCGTGGCCACGGCGACCGGCCGCATCCGTATCAGGAAGTGGTCGAGGTGCCGGCCGTCCGGCAGCTCCACATCCGCGAGATTGACGCTGAACCAGCGGTTTTCATAGACAGTTTGTTCGTTCTGTTTCGTCCACTGCACGGTTCTGCCACCTTCCATCGAGTAAGTGGCAATATCGCAGCAGGGACTCCGCAGCAGGGATCAGCAACGCCTACAGCGGTACACGCAGGGCCCCGTCGATGAGTTCGGCGGCCTCGGCCGTGCCCGCGCCACCGCTGCGCGCCAGATGCTCGCGCACCGCCCGGAGTCTGTCGCGCAGCCGCTGGGACTCCATGCCGCGGGCCTGCTCCGCCATCTGCACCGCGATGGCCACCGCCTTCTCGGCGTTTCCCTGACGCAGCTCGACCGTGCTGAGCATGGCGAGCCGGTGCACGCGGCCCCGGTCGTGCGCCGGGGTGTCCACGGCGGCAGCGGCGTGCTCCCCGGCGGCGGCCAGCTCACCGAGGCTGAGCAGCGCCTCCGCCACCTGGACGTTGACCAGGCCCGGCTGGACATAGCCGGTCTCGTCGGGTTCGTGGCCGCGCCGGATACGTTCGGCGGCCTGCTCGGCCCGCCGGATGCAGGACAGGGCGCTCGTGCCGTCGCCGAGGTGGGCGTACGCCTTCGCCTGCATCGCGTACAGATCGGAGGCCAGGGCGGGGGTGATCTGCTTGCCGGCGGCGCGCAGCGCGGCCTCGGCGAACGCGACCGCCTGGCGGTGCTCCCGCATGAACAGCGACTGGTTGACCAGCAGGGCGATCACATACGCGCCGAGCCCTCGGTCACCACTGGCCTTGGCGAGCCGCAGCGCCTGGTGGAAGTAGCGCTGGGCGAGCCCGTGCGCGTCGGAGTCGTACGCGCAGATCCCGGCGATCGCCACCAACCCGCCCGTGGCGCGGTGGAGTTGGCGGCCGGTGGCGTCGGTGTAGCCGCCCCGCAGCAGCGGCGCCGCCTCGGCGTTGAGGAAGCCGACGATCCGGGAGCGGGTCGCTATGCCACCGGCCTTGCGGTACAGCTGCTCGTAGTGGGCGCGGGCCGCGCGCAGCATGTCGAGGTCGGCGGGGGTGACCCGGTGCCGGCCGCCGCGGGAGACGTCCACGTCCTCGGGAGGGTTCTCCCACTCCCACACCGGCATCACCGCGGGCGTCCCGGTCACCGCCGGTGCGCCGAGGACGTGCGGCCGCTGCTGTTCGTCCGAGCGCCACAGGGCGGTGGCCCGCTCGACGAACCCGGACAGCGAGGTGGCGTGCGGGATCGCCTCCTGGCCCGGGACACCGAGACCGATGTCGTCGAGGGTGACCGGGCGGTGCAGCCGGGCGGCGAGCACCTCGCAGATCAGGTCGGGCACCTGACCGCGCGGCCGCTGGCCCTTCAACCAGCGGGCCACGGCGGTGTGTTCGTAGCGGAGCGCGAGCCCACGGGCGCGGCCGGCCTGGTTCACATGGGCCGCGAGACCGGCGTGCGAGATGCCCGCCTCGTCCAGGATCGCGTCGAGCAGAGTGTTGGGCTGCATGGGAGGCCCCCGGGTGGCTCGGTGCCGACAGCGTAGTGAATCCGGCTTCACACGGGGTGTGAACGGAGTGCGCGCATCCGCAGCGTGCGCGCACTGTTGCGGAGAGTTTCCAACCGGTTGACTGAATTGCCTCGCAAGAGGCCGGCCGGGCCGCCGGCTCCCCCTCGTACAGTGCGGCGGCCCTGCCGGGGGCTGTACAGGGGGCCGAGGGGCCAGCGGCGCGTTGTCGGCCGGGGGTGCGTCGTGGCCGGTCGCGCGGTTCCCCGCGCTCCTGGAGGGCGTGGGAGTTCGCGTTCGTTGCGGAGTATCAGGAGGGCCACGTCGTCGGGAAGGCTGCCGCTCGTATGCCGTGACAGGCGGGTGAACACGGCGCCCAGGACGTCCTGCGGAGAGAGCGTGCCGTTGTGGGCGGCCTCGGTCAGCACGTCCGCCAGCGGGAAGAACCGGCCATGCCCGTCCCTGGCGTCCTCGGCCCCGTCCGTGAAGAGGAACAGCGCGTCGCCCGGGCGGAGTGCGCCGTGGCGTACGGCGGGCAGGTCGGCCGGCAGCGGGAACGGGCCGAGCGGCGGCAGGGGCTCGGTCCGGGTCAGCGGCTCGACGCCGGTCTCCTGGAGCCGGTACGGCCAGGGATGGCCGCAGTTGAGCGCCCGCACCTCGCCGTCCGGGCAGATCTCCAGCAGCAGGACGGTCACGAACTCCTCGGCCTGCTCCACGCGTGGACGCTCGCGCAGGTGCCGGGCCAGCGCGCGGTCCAGTCTGAGCAGCACCCGGCCCAGTTCGGGCTCGTCGTGCACGGCCTCGCGGAAGCTGCCCAGCACGGCGGCGGCCGTCCCGAGCGCGTCGAGCCCATGCCCCCGTACGTCGCCCATCACGACCCGCACGCCGTGCTCGGTGGCGATGACCTCGTACAGGTCGCCGCCGACGGAGGAACCGCGTTCGGCGGACAGCTGGGCCGCGGCGACGTTCAGCCCGTCGACGCGTGGGGGCAGCGGCCGTAACAGCGCGCTCTGGGCGGCATCCGCGACGCGGCGGGCCTGTCTCAGCTCACGCAGCAGCGTCCGGCGGACATGGAGGACGAGGCCGGTGCCGACGGCGAAGAACACGGCGCTGGTGACGATCCGCGCGCCGAGGGAGGTCTGCTGGGCGAGCGGACAGGCCAGTTTGTACGTGATCGCCATGGCACCCCACACCGTGGGCAGCCCCAGGGCCCTGAAACGGATCATGCGGGTGGCCTCCCATGCAGGCCGTGACAGCGCAGACCGACCCCGAAAGGCCGGTCCGATTCTGTCGCCGCATGGCCCGGTAGGACCAGATCACCGGGACATCCCACCCGAACGAGTGAGGTGATGCCGAGGCCCCGAAGGGGCGGGGAACCGCGCGACCGGCCACGGACGACCCGTGACCGGCCCAGGACGCGGTCCCCCTCAGGGAACTAGCCGCGCAACTCCGCGCCCGTACGCTCCGTGGCCAGCGCGACCGCGGCATCCCGCGCCGCGGACGCCTCGTCGACGGTCAGCGTCCGGTCCCCGGCCCGGAAGCGCAGCGCGTACGCCAGCGACTTCCGGTCCGCGCCGAGCTGCTCGGCGTTCTCGTACACGTCGAACAGCCGGATGGACTCCAGCAGTTCGCCGGCGCCCTCGCGCAGCGCGGCCTCGACGTCCGCGTGCGCGACCGCCTGCTCGACGACCAGCGCGACGTCCTGCGTGGCCACCGGGAAGGAGGAGATGCTCGGCGCCTGCGGGGTGCCGTCCCCGACCTGCTCCAGGGCGTCCAGGTCCAGCTCCATCGCGCAGGTGCGCGCGGGCAGGCCCAGCGCCTTCAGGACACGCGGGTGCAGCTCACCCGCGTGGCCGACGACCCGCTCGGTGCCGTCGAGGGTGATCACGAGCTCGGCGCAGCGACCCGGGTGCCACGGCCCGTACTGGCCGCCGCGCACGACGAGTTCGGCACCGGCCTCGCGGGCGACCGTACGCGCCGCCTCGACCGCGTCGGCCCAGTCGCCCGGACGGCCCTTGCCCCACCAGCCGGCCTGCTCGCGGGCGCCCGCGAGGACGGCGGCGACATGGCGCGGCTGCTCGGGCAGCACGGCGTCGAGCGCGGCGATCTCCTCGGCGGTGGGCCGACGGTCGACCGGCAGATGAGCGGCGGTGCCCCTGCGCTCGGCGCGCGGGAGGAAGACCAGTCCGGTCTCGAACAGCGCGAGGTCGTGCGAGCCCCGGCCGTCGTTGCGGCGCAGCGCGCCGAGCAGGCCCGGCAGCAGCGAGGTACGAAGGGCGGGCTCCTCGTCGTTGAGCGGGTTGACCAGCTTGACCACGCGGCGGGCGGGGTCGTCGGCGTCCAGGCCGAGCTGGTCGAAGACCTGCTCGCCGACGAACGGGTAGTTCGGCGCCTCGACGTAGCCGGCCCCGGCCAGCGCCCGGCCGACCCGGCGGTGCAGCCGCTGCCGGTGCGTCAGACCGCGGCCCGAGGTGGGCCTGGGCAGCGTGGAGGGCAGGTTCTCGTAGCCCTCCAGGCGGATGACCTCCTCGGCGAGGTCGTTCTGCTCCAGGAGGTCGGGCCGCCAGGACGGCACGGTGACGATCAGCTCGTCCTGCCCGTACACGTCGCAACCGACCTGCTGGAGGCGCCGTACGACGGTCTCGCGGCCGTACTCGACGCCCGCGACCTTGTCCGGGTGGTCGGCCGCGACGGTGATGGTGTGCGGCGCGGACGGGGCCATGACCTCGGTGACACCGGCCTCGGCCGTGCCGCCCGCGAGCAGCACCAGCAGGTCGACCGTGCGCTGCGCGGCGGCCGACGCGGCCTGCGGGTCGACGCCCCGCTCGAAGCGGCGGGAGGCCTCGGAGGACAGCTTGTGGCGGCGGGCCGTGCGCGCGATCGACACCGCGTCGAAGTGCGCGGCCTCGATCACCACGTCGGTCGTGGCGCCCTCGGTGACGGGGGTCTCCCCTGCCCGAGCGGAGTCGAGAGCCTGGGGGAGGTCGGCGATCTCGGTGTCGGCGCCGCCCATGACGCCCGCGAGCCCGATGGGGCCACGGTCGTCGGTGATCACCAGGTCCTCGGCGTGCAGCTTGCGCTCGGCCCCGTCGAGGGTGACGATCTTCTCGCCCTCGGCCGCCCGGCGGACGCCGATGGTGCCCTGGACCAGCTTGCGGTCGTAGGCGTGCAGCGGCTGGCCGAGCTCCATCATCACGTAGTTGGTGACGTCGACCGCCAGCGAGATCGGGCGCATGCCGACCTTCTGCAGCCGTCGCCGGAGCCAGATCGGGGAGCGGGCCTCGGGGCGCAGCCCGGACACCGTACGGGCGGTGAAACGGTCGCAGCCCATCGGCTCGGACACCTTCACCGGGTAGCCGTAGGCGTTCGGCGCCGGTACGTCGAGCAGGGCCGGGTCGCGCAGCGGCAGGCCGTACGCGATGGCGGCCTCGCGGGCGACGCCGCGGAGGGACAGGCAGTCGCCGCGGTTGGCGGTGACGGCGATGTCCAGCACCTCGTCGACCAGCTCCAGCAGCTCGATCGCGTCCTTGCCGACCTCGGTCTCGGGCGGCAGCACGATGATGCCCTTGGTGCCGTCGTCGCCCATGCCCAGCTCGTCGCTCGAGCAGATCATGCCGTGCGAGGTCTTGCCGTAGGTCTGGCGCGCGGAGATCGAGAAGCCGCCCGGGAGGGTGGCGCCGGGCAGGACCACGACGACCTTGTCACCGACGGCGAAGTTGCGGGCGCCGCAGACGATCTCCTGGGGCTCACCGGTTCCGTTGGCCGTGCCGACGTCGACGGTGCAGAAGCGGATCGGCTTCTTGAAGCCCTCCAGCTCCTCGATGGTCAGCACCTGGCCGACGACCAGGGGGCCCTTGAGGCCGTCGCCGAGCTGCTCGACGGTCTCGACCTCCAGACCGGCCGAAATGAGCTTGGCCTGCACGTCACGACCGGTCTCCGTCTCCGGCAGGTCGACGTACTCCCGCAGCCAAGAAAGCGGGACCCGCATCAGATCTCCATCCCGAACGGCCGGGTGAACCGGACGTCACCCTCGACCATGTCTCGCATGTCCTCGACGTTGTGGCGGAACATCAGCATCCGCTCGATGCCGAACCCGAAGGCGAAGCCGCTGTACTTCTCCGGGTCGACGCCGCAGGCGGTGAGCACCCGCGGATTGACCATGCCGCAGCCGCCCAGCTCGATCCAGCCCTCGCTGGAGCAGGTGCGGCAGGGCCGGTCGGGGTTGCCGACGGAGTCGCCGCGGCAGACGTAGCACACCATGTCCATCTCGGCGGACGGCTCGGTGAACGGGAAGAAGTTCGGCCGCAGCCGGGTCTTCATGCCTTCGCCGAACAGCGACTGGACCATGTGGTCCAGGGTGCCCTTGAGGTCGGCCATGGTCAGGCCCTCGTCGACGGCGAGCAGCTCGACCTGGTGGAAGACCGGGGTGTGCGTGGCGTCCAGCTCGTCCGTGCGGTAGACGCGGCCGGGGCAGATCACGTAGACCGGCAGGTCGCGCTCCAGCAGGGAGCGGATCTGCACCGGCGAGGTGTGGGTGCGCAGCACGACACCGGACTCGGAGCCGCCGTCCTCGCCCTGCACGAAGAAGGTGTCGGCCTCACCGCGGGCAGGGTGGTCCGGGCCGATGTTGAGGGCGTCGAAGTTGAACCACTCGGCCTCGGCCTGCGGGCCCTCGGCGACCTCGTAGCCCATGGCGACGAAGACGTCCTCGATGCGCTCGGAGAGCGTGGTCAGGGGGTGCCGGGCGCCGGCGGGCACACGGTCGTGGGGCAGCGTGACGTCCACCGCCTCCTCCACCAGCACCCGGGCGTCCCGCTCGGCCTCCAGTTCGACCTGGCGCGCGGCCAGGGCCTTGTTGACGGCGCCGCGTGCCTGGCCGACCAGCTTTCCGGCGGCGGCCTTGGCGTGCGGGGGCAGGGCGCCGATCTCGCGGTTGGCCAGCGCCAGCGGGGAGGTGCCGCCGGTGTGGGCGACCTTGGCCTCCTGGAGCGCGTCGAGGGAGCCTGCGGCGGCGAAGGCGGCGAGCGCCTCGTCCCGCATGCGCTCGATCTCTTCCGGTTTCAACGCCTCGACCTCGACAGGGTCGTACGACTTATTGGGTGCCGACATCTCTTCCCGTGCTTCCGATTGGCTGGCTGAAGTCCCCGTCACCGACTGGATGGGCCGTCTGTGGGACACAAAGGTGCCAAAGGCCGAGTCTAACGGGGTGGGGGTGGACGAATGCGCCCGTGGCCGTCAGGCGAGATACGCCGGCGCGGCCACGGGCAACGTGAATCGGAACTCCGCGCCGCCGTCGGGGGCGCGTCCGACCGTGATGGTGCCGCCGTGGGCCTCGACGATGCCCTTGACGATGTACAGCCCGAGGCCCGTGCCGCCGCGCTTGCTGCCCCGCCAGAAGCGGGTGAAGACGCGGTTCATGGACTCCTCCGGGATGCCGGTGCCCTCGTCGCTCACGGTGACCGATGTGCCGGCGTCCTCTCCTTCGCGCGGGGACGCGGCGGGCGTGATGTCGATGGTGACGGTTCCCTCGCCGTGCCGCACCGCATTTTCGATGAGGTTGCTGAGCACCTGGTCGATCTTGTCGGGGTCGGCCCACAGCGCGGGCAGCGGCTGCTCCAGGCGCAGCAGGAACCGGTCGGCGGTCAGACCCGCGGCGACGTACGCCTGGATGTGCCGGCCGACGGCGGCGCCGATGTCGACCGGCTGGCGGCGCACCTCCAGCCGGCCCGAGTCGATCCGGGAGATGTCGAGCAGTTCGGCGATGAGCCGGGTGACGCGGTCGGCGTCGGCGTCGACGGTCTCCAGCATCAGCCGTTTCTGGTCGTCGGTGAACCTCTCCCACTTGGCCAGCAGCGTGGCCGTGAACCCCTTGACGGAGGTGAGCGGCGAGCGCAGCTCGTGGGCGACGGTGGCGATCAGCTCGGCGTGGCTGCGCTCGGTGCGGCGGCGGGCCTCGGTGTCCCGGAGCGAGACGACGACGCGGCGGACGGGTCCGGTGGGCTCGCCGCGCACGTAGCGCGCCGAGACGAGCACCTCCCGCCCGCCCGGCAGCAGCAGGTTCCGCTCCGGCTGCCGGACCCGGATGGCGAGGCCGCCGTAGGGGTCGGTCAGCTGCCACCAGCGCCGGCCCTCCAGGTCCTCCAGGGGCAGCGCCTTGTCGAGCGGCTGTCCGAGTACGTCGGTGGCGGCGACGGCGGTGATGCGTTCCGCGGCGGCGTTGAAGCAGATCACGTGCCCGTTCTCGTCGGCGACGACGAGGCCGTCGGGCAGTTCGTCGGGTTCGATGCCGAGCCCGGCGGGATCGCCTTGCCGGGACGCGGGCGGTCGCCGCACGTCCCGTCCCCCCGGAGCGCTGCTCGTGCCGACGCTCATCCGCGTACCCCACCTCTCAGACGGCGCAGGAGGCCCCCGAGCTGGTCACCCTACTAGCTCCCGGTCACGCTGCGGCAGCCTCCGGGGGCGCGCTGTGCACGGGCCGACGCGTAGAGGCATACGGCCGCGGCGGTCGCGAGGTTCAGGCTCTCGGCCTTCCCGTGGATCGGGACACGCACGACGGCGTCCGCGAGGGCGCGGGTCTCGTTGGGCAGGCCCCAGGCCTCGTTGCCGAAGACCCAGGCGGTCGGCCCGCCCATGGTGCCCTTGTCGAGCTCGTCGTCGAGGTCGTGCCGCCCGGCCCCGTCGGCGGCGAGGATGCGCACCCCGGCGTCCTTCAGTCCCGCGACGGCCCGCTCGACGGGCACCCCCACGGCGACCGGCAGATGGAACAGCGACCCGACGGAGGCGCGTACCGCCTTCGGGTTGTAGAGGTCGACGGACGCGTCGGTCAGGACGACGGCCTCGGCACCGGCGGCGTCCGCGCAGCGCAGCACGGTCCCGGCGTTGCCAGGGTCCCGCACGTGCGCGAGCACGGCGACGAGCCGGGGGCGGGCGGCGAGGATCTCCTCGAAGGGCGTGTCCAGGAACCGGCAGATGCCGACCAGCCCCTGCGGGGTCACGGTCGTGGAGATGTCGGCGATGACCTCTTCGGAGGCCAGATGCACCCGGGCGCCGGTGTCGCGGGCCTCGCCGACGATGTCGGCGTACCGCTCGGCGGCCTCGACGGTCGCGAACAGCTCCACCAGGGTCCCCGGCTGCGCCCCGGCCTCGCGCACGGCCTGCGGCCCCTCCGCGAGGAACAGCTGCTCCTTCCCCCGGAAGTTCCGCTTGGCCAGCCGCCGCGCGGCCAGGACCCGGGGTGAACGGGGGGAGATCAGCTCGGGGCTGGCGGGGGGCATGTGCAGCTCACCTTCGTACTACGGACCGCGCCGCGGATCACGGGCGCGAGTGGACCTACCCAGGGGCGCGGGGAACTGCGCGACCAGCCACCGGCGACCCGCGGCTTCGACGACCACGCGGACACAGCAGGACCCGCAGGCTGACACCTGCGGGTCCTCGGTCACGTCGGCCTAGAGCCGGCGCAGCGTCACGCGGCCTTCGGCGCGTTGACGTCCGCCGGCAGCGCCTTCTGCGCGACCTCGACGAGCGCGGCGAACGCGCCGGCGTCGTTCACGGCCAGCTCGGCCAGGATCTTGCGGTCGACCTCGACGTTCGCGGCCTTCAGACCCTGGATGAAGCGGTTGTACGTGATGCCGTTGGCGCGGGCAGCGGCGTTGATGCGCTGGATCCACAGCTGGCGGAAGTCACCCTTGCGCTTCTTGCGGTCGTTGTAGTTGTAGACCAGCGAGTGGGTGACCTGCTCCTTGGCCTTGCGGTACAGGCGCGAGCGCTGACCGCGGTAGCCGGAGGCCTGCTCGAGGATCGCCCGGCGCTTCTTGTGGGCGTTGACTGCCCGCTTGACGCGTGCCACTTTTTAACTCCTTGTAGCGGGGCCGTGGTTGTCCTCACACGGCCCGGAATCGATGGGGTCCCGGTCCAGACGTACGACGCTCAGTGGCGCCCGTACGTCACTTGCCGAGAAGCTTCTTGATCTTCGCGGCGTCGCCCGGGGCCATCTCGGCGTTGCCGGTGAGGCGACGCGTCACGCGGGACGACTTGTGCTCGAGCAGGTGGCGCTTGCCGGCGCGCTCACGGAGCACCTTGCCGGAGCCGGTGATCTTGAAGCGCTTGCTGGCACCGCTGTGCGACTTGTTCTTCGGCATAGCGCCGTTCTCTCCTCGTCGGTGGCGCTCCGGTGCCCGGTCACGAAAACCGGGCACGGTGGAGCGTCGCTCTCTGTTTCGGTTAGGTCCTGGGGACTCACGCCCCCCGGGGTCACGCCTCGGCGGAAGCCTCGGCCGGGGCCTCGGCGATCTCGCCGTCCGCCGGGATATCGCCGTCCGCGGCGTTCTGCGACTTGCCGGGGTTGGCCTTCGCCTCGGCCTTGCGGGCCTCCTGCGCCTGGCGAGCCTCGGCCATCGCCTCGGTCTTCTTCTTGTGCGGACCGAGAACCATGATCATGTTTCGGCCGTCCTGCTTCGGGTTCGACTCGACGAAACCGAGGTCCTGGACATCCTCCGCGAGCCGCTGCAGCAGCCGGTAGCCCAGCTCGGGCCGGGACTGCTCACGCCCACGGAACATGATCGTGATCTTGACCTTGTCGCCCTGCTTGAGGAACCGGACGACGTGACCCTTCTTGGTGTCATAGTCGTGCGGGTCGATCTTCGGCCGGAGCTTCATCTCCTTGATGACCGTGTGCGCCTGGTTCTTGCGCGCCTCACGGGCCTTCATGGCCGACTCGTACTTGAACTTCCCGTAGTCCATGAGCTTGCACACAGGCGGACGGGCGTTCGCCGCGACCTCGACCAGGTCCAGGTCGTACTCCTGCGCAAGCTCCAGTGCCTTAGCGAGCGGGACAATGCCCACCTGCTCGCCACTGGGACCGACAAGTCGCACCTCGGGAACGCGAATCCGGTCGTTGATGCGGGGCTCGGCGCTGATGGATCCTCCTCGGTAGCACCACGCGACGGTCTGGCGGACAGCCGCGTAACGTCTCTGTTCGATAGACCTAACCGCGCCGAAGCACAAAAAATGCCCCGGACGATCACAGGCGGGGGCTCCTCGAACAACCGGAGCGACCGCCGCGGTGACCGCGGGGCGCACTTTCGGGCGGGTGCCGTCACGGAGGACGGGACCGCCTGACCGGTGACCCGCCGCCCGGAAGAGCGGTCAGGTGGGAGTTCGACAGCCTCCACTTGTAGGTCGGGCTCGTTGTGCGGTGAGGCATACGTGTCCGACCGGTCGTTACACGAGGTTAGCAGCCTCGGCCGGAATCGGCTAACCGAGGCCCGCTGGGGCCGGTTCTCCCTCTGCCCCTATGGTGAAAGGCATGAGTGAAGAGACGCCCGACTTCAACGCCATGACCCGCGACATCGCCGAGGTCCCCGCGGTCGAGGTGATCGTGACGGTCGCCGTCAACCTGATGAGCGCGGCCGCGGTGAAGCTCGGTCTGACCGAGGAGGGCGAGAAGCACAAGGACCTGGACGAGGCCCGCAAGCTGATCCACGCCCTCGCCGGTCTGCTGGACGGGAGCGCGACCGAGATCAGCTCGTTCCACGCGGCCCCGCTGCGGGACGGCCTGAAGTCGCTCCAGCTGGCGTTCCGCGAGGCGTCCCTCGTGCCCGACGAGCCCGGCCAGGGCCCGGGCGAGAAGTACACGGGCCCGATCTACAGCTGATCCCGGCCTCAGGCCCGAGTCACCCTCGTACGTACAGGGGCTCGCCCGGTGGTGTGGTCCCGGCCGGCAGCAGTGCCAGGTCGAGGCCGCGCACCAGGCGGGCCCTCAGTGTCTCGTCGGCGGCCATCCGCCGCGCCACAGCGCGGGCGGCCACGGCGGGGGCGGCGGCCGGGTCGAGGACGAGGGCCAGGGTGCCGTCCGCCTGTCCGGGCCCCAGGTGGGCACGGAGCACGGCAGGCTCGGCGGCCACGGCGTCCCGTACCGCCGCGACGACCGCGGGGTCGGTGAGCGGGTCGGTGCTCGTGCGCCCCTCGGCCAGCGCGAGCAGCGCGGGGCCGGTCAGCTCGAACGGCACGGGACCGGCCAGGTCCAGCACGACCGTGTCCGCCTTCTCGTGCGCGGCGGCCTGGAGGGCCTGGTGCAGCGGTACGGCCACCGGACGGGCCTGCGCGTCCCAGCGGGCCAGCGCCTCGGTGGACGTGAAGGCGGGCAGGGCCGTGCGGCCGCCTGCCTTCAGCGTGGGTACGGCCATGTCGCTGGTCTTCTCGCGGCGCAGCCCGTTCTCGTCCTCCTCGACCTCGCCGAGCACGGCGACCACGGGGACGAGCAGCCGGGCGCCCTTCAGCGCGGCCAGCACGGGTCCCACGGCGGTGCGGTCCTCGGCCCAGGCGGCGAGCGCCGCGCTCAGCCGGGGGTCGGCGGAGCCGTCGTCGTCGGAGAAGCCGGGGTCGGGAATGTTCTTGTTCGCCACGGTCACCGACCCTATCGGGGGGAGCCGCAGACCGGCGCGGCGCCCACCATGGAGGTATGGACCGACCCGGAGTCCGCCGCGCCCTGATCGGCGCCTGCGCCGCCTCCGCCGTCGCGCTGGGCGGTACTGCGGGCGGTACGGCGTGGGCGCTCCCCGGGACCTGGGCCTTGTCGCCGGCCGTGACGCCGTCGGCCTCGGTGGCGGCGAGCGGGGAGGAGACAGGGATGGGCGGGGAGACGGGGATGGAAGGTGTGACGCGGTCGACGGTGGACCATGACGCCGCGCTGGCCCGGGCCATGGGGACCGTGCCGGTCGAGGACGGTGCCGAGGTGTCGGTGGCGGTGCTGGACCTGGCGTCCGGACGGAGCGCCGCGTACGGCGACGGAGCCTTCGGCACCGCGAGCATCGTCAAGGTGGACATCCTGGCGGCGCTGCTGCTCCAGGCGCAGGACGCCGGACGGGAACTGACGGCGAGGGAGAAGTCGTACGCCACCGCGATGATCGAGCGCAGCGACAACGACTCCGCGTCGGCCCTGTGGCGCGCCATCGGCGCGGAGGAGGGACTGGACGCCGCGAACGAGCGGTTCGGGCTGACCGGGACCGAGGGCGGCCACAGGATGGAGTGGGGGCTGACCAGCACGACGGTGGCCGACCAACTCGCCCTGCTGCGACAGGTGTTCGCGGCGGAATCGGAGCTGAGCGCGGCTTCGCGGGCGTATGTCCAGGAACTGATGGGGCGGGTGACCCGCGGTCAGCGGTGGGGGGTGTCGGCGGCCGGGGGCGCGTCCGGGTGGGCCCTGAAGAACGGCTGGCTGCCCCACAAGGAGACCGGGCTGTGGGACGTCCACAGCATCGGACGGGTGACGGCCGACGGCCGTGCCTTCCTGGTGGCGGTGCTGTCCGACGGCAACACGACGAAGGAGAGGGGCATCGCGCTGGTGGAGTCCGCGGCGCGGGCCGCCGTCTCGGTGTTCACCGCGGAGGCCCCGGCGTCCGCGAGGCCCGGCTGAGCGGGCGGAAGACGTCGTGGGAGTCGGGGGGCGGGCGCAGTGTCCGTCACGGGCCACGGTGGTCTGGGCTCGGGGTTCCCGTGCGCCCTCGGGAGGAGCGGGCCGCCGGTACGCGCCGACGGCGGACGGGGCGCCGAGCCGGTGCGGCTAGAAGGCGTCGTACTCGCGGCGGGCGCGCCAGAGCACCACGGCCGCGACCAGGAGGACGCCGCCCACGCTGCCGGCGAGGGGGCCGGCCCAGCTCGCGGTGTCGTCGTCGGAGTCTTCGGTGTCCGGGCCGGGGCCGAAGTACTTCTCGCCGTACGACGCCGAGCGCAGGCCTTCCGGGTCCAGGCGGCCGGCCTCCTCGATGGCGGCGGCCGGGTCGATGAAGCCGAAGCCCCGTGAGTCGTCGCGGCCGTCGGCGGGGGCGTCGCGGGCGGTGTCCTCGAGGAGCTGCTTGATCTGGGCCGGGGTCAGGCCGGGGTGGGCCGCCTTGACCAGGGCGACGGCGCCGGAGACGAAGGCGGCGGCGGCACTGGTGCCCCAGCCCTCGTAGTACTTGCGGTCGGGGTCGGCGATCACGACGTCGACGCCGGGGGCGCTGACCGTGGCGTACCAGCGGCGGGTGGAGAAGGAGGCGCGGGTGCCGAGGCGGTCGACGGCGGTCGCGGCGATCACCCCGGGGTAGGCGGCCGGGTAGGAGATGTGGTCGCCCTTCTCGCCGCCGTTGCCGGCCGAGGCGACGACGACGGAGCCCTTCCTCAGGGCGTACTGGACGGCCTCGTCCTCCGCGGGTTCGGGGTGCGCGGAGGCGGAGTCGTCGCCCAGGGAGAGGTTGATGACGTCGGCGCCCTGGTCGGCGGCCCAGCGGATGCCGTCGGCGAGGGCGTTGCCGCGGGTCTTGCGGGCCTTGGCGCGGGCCGGGTCGCCGTCCTCCAGGATGACGCGGACGGGCAGGATCCGGGCCTCCGGCGCGATGCCCATCACGCCGTCGCCGTTGCCGTCCCCATGACCGTGTCCGGCGATGATGCCGGCCATGGCGGTGCCGTGCCGGGCCCACGCCCGGTCCCCGCGGCCGGCGCCGAAGCCGACCATGTCCTTGGTGGCCAGCACGTTGCCCGCGAGGTCGGGGTGGTCGTCGTCGACGCCGGTGTCCAGGACGGCGACCGTGACGCCGGCGCCCTTGGTGGTCTGCCAGGCGTCCTCGGTGTGCATGGCCTCAAGGGCCCACTGCTGGCCGCGGATGCCGTCCGCGTGCGCCGCGGTGGGCGGCACCAGGGCGACGGAGGAGGCGAGCAGGACGCCGAGCAGTCCCGCCCTGCGGGTGGTGGGGTTCATGAGGGCCGTTCCGGGGACGACGTGACGGACTTGCGCAGGCCGCGCTCGACCCGGTCGGCGAGGCCCTTCGCCTCGTGGCCGAGGCCCGCCTGGGCGACGGCGGTGGTGGCGCCGGAGCGCGTGGCGTCGGCGGCGGACTGGGGCTCGTCGACGGTCCGGTCGTCGGCCCAGCCGGAGACGGCGTAGACGACGACCGGGGCGTCGGTCAGCACGGAGACCGTCCAGGACGCCCGCTGCCCGTCGCCGAAGCCCGCGGCGACGGTGTCCCGCGCGGCGTACGGGCGGGGCATCAGGTCGGTACGCCGGCCCAGGCGGTCCTTGTCGAAGCGGGTCTCCAGCGAGCGCATCGCGGCGGCGTCGGCCTTGGTGAAGAGCACGCCGACGGTGGTGACGTAGCTCTGGGTGGCGTCGGTGTACGTGGCGCGGAGCAGGCGCTCGCAGCCGACCGGGGCGAGGGCCTTGCCGAGCAGCGGGTCGAACGCTCCGGCGCAGTCGCTGTCCGGGGCGACGGCGATACGTGTCCAGAGCCGGTCGGCTCCGCCGGGGCCGGCGCCGCGGCCCTGCACGGTCGGCGGGAACAGCTGGTCGACGGGCACGCTGTGCCACAGGCCTCCGGCGGCCGCGTAGGTCCCGGGCTCGCCGCTCTCCCCGGAGTCCCCGGCCAGCCAACTCCCGGCCACTGCACCCCCGATGAGCCCGGCGCCGAGGACGAAGCAGACGGCCGCCGCGACGGTGCGCCGCCGGACGAGCGTGCCGGACCAGCCGGTCCGCGCGGGGTCGTCGAACGCCTCGGGCTCACCGAAGCCGACCACGGGCCGCGGCCGCCCCGAGCCGAACGACCCACCGGAGGTGTGCTGGGCACCCCAGGAGTGGACCGGATCCGGGGTCACGGCCGCGAGGGCTTCCGTCGAGCCGCCCCCAGGCCCACGCCTGCTCTCCGGCGCGACGGGCCGCAGGCGCCGGGTCGTCTCCGAGGGATCCGCGACGGGCGGCACGGCTGGACGGTGCCCCGGACGGGGCGGGGCATCGGGGAAACGGGCGGAGGCCGGCGGCGGGGGCGGGGCGACAGGGCAGGTGTCCCGGCTCCCCTCCGCACGACGGCCAGGAACCCGGGCGTCCAGCGGCGATGACCCACCGGAGCGCGTACCCGTGTCCGACGAGGAGGGGCCGGGGGACGGCGACGAGGAGGTGCGGGCCTGCGGGTGCTGGGGCTCGGGGGCCTTCGCGGGGGGTCTCGCGTCGGCGTTCGTCGGTCTCGGGGGGTGGGGCGGGCGGGGCGGGATCGGGGCGTGCTGCGCTTCCGTGCTCATGCAGCCCCCGTTTCCTCGTGCCCGTCTCCCCGTACGCGGGCCGCCTCGTCACGTCGTCGCACGCATACCCGCGCGGACGGTCCGGCATCCCGGCGCGGCGGCGGGCGGAGTCGTTCCTCCCTGCGTGCGCGTCACTCTACGGGTTGCCCCGGCAGATGAGGGAACCAGTCCGCGAGGCCGGGGCATCTGCCCGGAACATCCCCCTACCCTGCGGTAATCCTGTCTGGCAGGCTTCGTTCATGACTGCGCGCGCCGCCGACCGGGCCCGTTACGACCGGGCCACCGCCCATCTCGACGCCCCTGTCGCGATCGTGGACCTGGACGCCTTCGACGCCAACGCGGACGACATGGTCCGCCGCGCGGGCGGGAAGCCGATCCGCGTCGCCAGCAAGTCCGTACGCTGCCGCGCCCTGCTCGAACGAGTCCTGGCCAAGGACGGTTTCGCCGGGGTGATGTCGTTCACGCTCGCCGAGTCCCTGTGGCTGGCCCGCTCCGGGTACGAGGACGTCCTCCTCGCCTACCCGTCCGCCGACCGCGCCGGTTTCGCCGAACTCACCTCGGACCCCAAGCTCGCCGCCGTTGTCACGGTGATGGTCGACGACCCCGCCCATCTGGCCTTCATCGACGAGGCGCGGGACGGGGGCCGCGAAGTCGTGCGGGTCTGCCTGGAGTTGGACACCTCCCTGAGGCTGCTCGGCGGGCGGGTGCGCGTCGGGGCCCGCCGCTCACCGCTGCACTCCCCCGCCGACGTCGCCGACCTGGCCCGGCTGGTGGCCCGGCGGCCGGGGTTCGAGGTCGTGGGGATCATGGCGTACGAGGGACACATCGCCGGGGTGGGGGACGCCGTCGCGGGGCGGCCGCTGCGCTCGCGGGCGGTGCGGCTGATGCAGGCCACCGCCCGGCGGGAGCTGGCAGAGCGGCGCGCGGCCGTGGCGCGCGCGGTGCGCGCCGTGGCGCCGGGGCTGGAGTTCGTCAACGGTGGCGGCACGGGCAGCGTCCAGCACACCGCCGCCGAGGACGCGGTCACCGAGATCGGCGCCGGTTCGGGGCTGTACGTGCCGCGGCTGTTCGACAACTACACGTCGTTCAGCGGCCGTCCGGCGGCGACGTTCGCCCTGCCCGTGGTGCGCAGGCCCGGCGTCGGCGTGGTGACCGTCCTCGGTGGCGGCTACCCGGCGTCCGGCGCGGCCGGCGTGGACCGGCTGCCGGTCCCGTATCTGCCCGAGGGCCTGCGCTACGACCCTCAGGAAGGCGCCGGCGAGGTACAGACGCCGCTGCTCGGCTCACCGGCCGACGACCTGCTGATCGGCGACAAGGTGTGGTTCCGGCACGCCAAGGCCGGCGAGATGTGCGAGCGGTTCGACACGCTGCATCTGGTCCAGGGGGACCGGGTGACGGCGACCGTGCCGACGTACCGGGGCGAGGGCCGCACGTTCCTGTGAGGGTCAGCCGGCCGGGCTGATGCCGGCGCCGACCCCGCCGCCGGTGTCCGCGTCGCCGACCGGCCGGATCCCGTCGGTGATCCGGTCCATGTCGGCGGGCGGCGGCCCGGCCGGACCGGCGTCGAACACGTAGCGCACGACGATCGGGGCCTGCGTGCCCACGCTGGACTGGAACGCGAGCGACTGCACATAGCCGCCGGGACCCTCGGCGGTGACGACCCGCCACCGCACGAGGTACCCGGCGCGGCCCGCCACCGCGACCGGCCCCGACTTGACGACCCGGTGCGACTCGATGCCGCCGAAGGGGCGCCGGCCGACGATGTCACGGTCGTACGCCTCGTCGGCCGCGTCCGCGATGTCGGCCTTGGCCAGCGCCTCGGGGGACGTCCCCTCGCCGGCGGTGGCCGTGCGGGAGAAGACCAGGCCGTGCCGGCACTGCCCGGCGTCGCCCGGGCAGTCGTACGTCCCGTCGGTGGTCATCATGACGTGGTCCAGGCTGATGTTCTCCGGGCGGACCCAGCCGTCGAGCAACGGCAGGGTGATGCCGTTGAGTTCGTCGACCACGACGTTCGGGTCGTCCGCCGGGGACTCGTGGGACGTGGTGGGCGGCGCCGTGGTCGTGGTGCCCGGCGGCGCGGTCCCCGCCTGCGGGCCGCCGCCCTTGCCGTCGCCGTCGCCGCCCGTGCCGAGGACGACGGCGCCGGTGACCACGGCGGCGGCCAGGAGCGCCCCGGCGGCGGTGAGGGCCACGACCCTGCCGCGCGGGGAGGTGGCGCGACCTGCCGGGGACGGCGGGCCGGGGGGCTCGGGCGGGCGCCGGTGCTGGGTCCAGGCCGTGCCGTCCCACCAGCGCTCGACGTGCGGGGCCGACGGGTCGGGGTACCAGCCGGGCGGAGGTGACATGCTCACCCCGGCACTGTAGGCCGACGGCTACAGCGGTGTGACGTACGCCCCCGAGATCCCGCCGTCCACCAGGAAGTCGGTGGCGTTGACGAAGGAGGAGTCGTCGCTCGCCAGGAAGGCGACGGCGGCGGCGATCTCGTCGGCCTCGGCGAACCGGCCGAGCGGGATGTGCACCAGGCGGCGCGCGGCGCGCTCCGGATCCTTGGCGAACAGCTCCTGGAGCAGCGGGGTGTTGACGGGCCCGGGGCAGAGCGCGTTGACGCGGATGCCCTCGCGGGCGAACTGCACACCGAGTTCACGGGACATCGCGAGGACGCCGCCCTTGGACGCGGTGTACGAGATCTGCGAGGTGGCCGCGCCCATCCGGGCCACGAAGGACGCCGTGTTGATGATGGACCCCTTGCCCTGGCGGCGCATGTAGGGGATCGCCGCCTTGCAGCACAGGTAGACGGAGGTGAGGTTGACCTCCTGGACGCGCTTCCAGGCCTCCAGGCCGGTCTCCAGGATGGAGTCGTCGTCGGGCGGCGAGATCCCGGCGTTGTTGAAGGCGATGTCGACGCTGCCGTACGTCTCGTACGCCGTCCGGAACAGCGCCTCGACCTGCTCGGGGTCGGTGACGTCGACGTTCACGTAGATGCCGCCGGCCTCCTCGGCGGCCGCCTTGCCGCGGACCTCGTCGACGTCGCCGCAGACGACGTGCGCGCCCTCGGAGGCGAGCCGTCGGGTGGCGGCGAGACCGATGCCGCTGCCGGCTCCGGTGACGACGGCGGTACGGCCGACCAGCCGGCGGCAGATGCTTTCCTCGGGCGATGCGCTCACTGTGCGGGGCCTTCCGTGCGGGATTCCGTGCTGATGAAGACGTTCTTGGTCTCGGTGAAGGCGGCGAGCGCGTCCGGGCCCAGCTCACGGCCGATGCCGGACTGCTTGAAACCGCCGAAGGGGGTCCAGTAGCGCACGCTGGAGTGCGAGTTGACGGACAGGTTGCCCGCCCGGACGGCCCCCGAGACGCGCAGGGCGCGGCCGACGTCCCGGGTCCAGACGGAGCCGGCGAGGCCGTAGTCGGTGGCGTTGGCGAGGCGGACGGCGTCGGCCTCGTCGTCGAAGGGCAGGACGACGGCGACGGGGCCGAAGACCTCCTCGACGGCCACGCGCGCGTCGGGGCCGACGCCGGTCAGGACGGTGGGCGGGAACCAGAAGCCGGGGCCTTCGGGAGCCTTGCCGCGGATGCCGGGCGCGGCCGGGTCGACGTAGGAGCGGACGCGGTCCAGCTGGGTCCGGGAGATCAGCGGGCCCATGTCCGTGGTCGCGTCGGCCGGGTCACCGACGGTGACGGCCTCGACGGCGGGCGCGAGCAGTTCCAGGAACCGGTCGTACGCCGTGCGCTGGACCAGGATGCGGGTGCGGGCGCAGCAGTCCTGGCCGGAGTTGTCGAGGAAGGACATGGGGGCGGCGGCCGCGGCGGCCTCCAGGTCGGCGTCGGCGAAGACGATGTTGGGGCTCTTGCCGCCGAGTTCGAGGGTGACGCGCTTGAGGAGGGCCGAGCCCTTCGCCAGCACCTGCTTGCCCACGGCCGTCGAGCCGGTGAACACGATCTTCGCGACGCCGGGGTGCTCGACGAGGGCGTTGCCCGCGACCGGGCCGTGGCCGGGGAGCACCTGGAAGAGGCCTTCGGGCAGGCCCGCCTCCAGGGCGAGTTCGCCCAGGCGCAGGGCGGTCAGCGGGGTCGTCTCGGCGGGCTTGAGGATCACCGCGTTGCCCGCCGCGAGGGCCGGTGCGGTGCCCCAGGCCGCGATCGGCATGGGGAAGTTCCAGGGCGCGATGACGCCGACCACGCCCAGCGGTTCGAGGATCGTGACGTCGAGGCCGCCCGGCACCGGGATCTGGCGCCCGGTCAGCCGCTCCACGCCCCCGGCCGCGTAGTCGAGCAGGTCGCGGACGTTGCCGGCCTCCCAGCGCGCGTTGCCGATCACATGACCGGCCTCACGGACCTCCAACTGGGCCAGGTCTTCGAGGTGTTCGTCCACCACGACGGCGAACCGGCGCAGCAGGCGGGCACGTTCACCGGGGGCCAGCGCGGCCCAGCCGGCCTGGGCCCGCGTGGCCCGTACGACCGCCGCGTCCACGTCCTGCGGTGTGGCGGCGGGTACGGAGGCGACGACCTCCTCCGTCGCGGGGTCGAGTACGTCGAGCAGTTGCGACACCTGATGCCTCACAGACGTTCGAAGGAGCGGCGCAGCTCCCAGTCGGTCACCGCGGCGTCGAAGGCCTCCAGCTCGACGCGCGCCATGTTGCGGTAGTGGGCGACCACCTCGTCACCGAAGGCCGCCTGGGCGATCGGGCTGTTCTCCCACAGCTCGGCCGCCTCGCGCAGAGTGGTCGGCACCTGCGCGAAACCCGCGGTGTACGCGTTGCCGGGGCACGCCTCGGGCAGCTCCAGCTTCTGTTCGACGCCGTACAGACCCGCCGCGACCATCCCCGCCACCGCGAGGTAGGGGTTGACGTCACCGCCGGGCAGCCGGTTCTCGAAACGCAGCGACTGTCCGTGGCCGACGACCCGCAGCGCGCAGGTGCGGTTGTCGTGGCCCCAGGCGACGGCGGTCGGGGCGAAGGACCCCGGCTGGAACCGCTTGTACGAGTTGATGTGCGGCGCGTACAGCAGCGAGAAGTCCCGCAGCGCGGCGAGCTGTCCGGCCAGGAAGTGCCGCATGAGCTCGGACATCCCGTCGTCGCCGGGCATCAGGCTGCGGCCCTTGTCGTCGGCCAGCGACAGATGGATGTGGCAGGAGTTGCCCTCGCGCTCGTCGTACTTGGCCATGAAGGTGAGCGACATGCCCTCCTGGGCGGCGATCTCCTTGGCGCCGGTCTTGTAGATCGCGTGCTGGTCGCAGGTGACCAGGGCCTCGTCGTAGCGGAAGACGATCTCGTGCTGGCCGGGGTTGCACTCGCCCTTGGCGGACTCGACGGTCATGCCGGCGCCGGTCATCTCGTTGCGGATGCGGCGCAGCAGGGGCTCGATGCGGCCGGTGCCGAGGACCGAGTAGTCGATGTTGTACTGGTTGGCCGGGGTGAGCCCGCGGTAGCCGGCGTCCCAGGCCTGCTCGTAGGTGTCCCGGAAGACGATGAACTCCAGCTCGGTGCCGGCCTGCGCGCTCAGGCCGAGCTCCGTGAGGCGGTCCAGCTGGCGGCGCAGGATCTGCCGGGGCGCGGCCACGACCGGGGAGCCGTCGGCCCAGGCCAGGTCGGCCATCAGCAGGACGGTGGCCTCGTTCCACGGGACACGGCGCAGGGTGCTCAGGTCGGGGTGCAGGGCGAAGTCGCCGTAGCCGCGGTCCCAGGAGGACATCTCGTAGCCGTCGACGGTGTTCATCTCGACGTCGACGGCGAGGAGGTAGTTGCAGCCCTCGGTGCCGTGCTCCAGCACCTCGTCGAGGAAGAAGCGCGCGGCGAACCGCTTGCCCTGCAGGCGCCCCTGCATGTCGGGGAAGGCCAGGACGACGGTGTCGATCTCGCCGCCCGTGACGAGGGCGTGCAGTTCCTCGACGCCGAGCGGGGGTGTGCGGTCTGCCACGGGAGGGCCTCCTTGGGGCTTCTTCCGTCGTCTGCCGGCTGCTGTGCGCTTCTGCCGGCCGGGCCGGGAGCCATAAGGTATTGCGGAGAACCATTGCTTGGGAAGGGGGCACGGCAGGATGGCGCCGGATCCGGTGAATTCCGACGGCGGCACCGGGGACCGACTGGCACCGGTGCTGCGACCCGTGCGGGCGGGCAACGGCTTCGAGGAGGCGCTGGAGCAGATCCTGCAGGTCCTCCGGCTGGGGCTGGTGCCCGGCGGGGAGCGGCTGCCCGCGGAGCGGGAGCTGGCGGAGCGGCTCGGGATCAGCCGGGTGACGCTGCGCGAGGTCCTGAAGGTGCTCCAGGACCAGGGGCTGGTGGAGGCGCGGCGGGGGCGGTACGGCGGCACGTTCGTGCTGCCGCGCGGGGACGCCGGCGGCGAGGACGAGTTGCGGCGGCGGGTGGCCGGGGTCGACATCGAGGACGTGCTGCGCTTCCGCGAGGTGCTGGAGGTGGGGGCGGCCGGGCTGTGCGCGGCGCACGGGCTCACGGACCGGCGGGCGGAGCGGCTGCGTCAGGCGCTGACGGCGACGCACGAGGCCCCGCTCGCCGACTACCGCCGGCTGGACACGCTGCTGCACCTCACGCTCGCCGAGCTGTCCGGGTCACCGACGCTGACCGCGCAGTACGCGGCGGTCCGGGCCACGGTCAACGACCTGCTGGACTGCATCCCGCTGCTGGTGCGCAACCTGGAGCACTCGCAGCGCCAGCACGCCGCCGTGGTGGAGGCGGTGCTCGACGGGGACGCCGACGGGGCGCGGGAGATCATGCGGGAGCACTGCGGGGGGACGGCGGCGCTGTTGCGCGGCTTCCTGACCTGAACCGGGCGGCGTTCACCACGGATTGACGCAGGGGTCTTGCTTTCCCCGGCCGGCCACACAAAGGTATGCATCCACTCCATTGAGCCGGCGGCCGGTGACCGGTCGCGGCGCCTCCTACGACCCGTCCTTCGTGTCCGCCGCCCCCTGGGGAGTCGTCCCATGACCGTGGATCCCGCTACACCGCCCACCGCCCCCGAGACGGACGACTACCTGGAACGCAGGGCGCTGCGCCGCGGCAGCGCCGGCTGGCTGCTGCTGACCGGCCTCGGCGTCGCCTACGTCGTCTCCGGCGACTACTCGGGCTGGAACTTCGGCCTGGCCGAGGGCGGCTTCGGCGGCCTGGCCGTCGCCATGCTGCTCATGGGCGCCATGTACACCTGCATGGTCTTCGCGCTGGCCGAGCTCTCCTCGATCCTCCCCACGGCGGGCGGCGGTTACGGCTTCGCCCGCCGGGCCCTCGGCCCGTGGGGCGGCTTCCTGACCGGTACGGCGATCCTCATCGAGTACGTCCTGGCGCCCGCCGCCATCGTGATCTTCATCGGGGACTACGTCGAGTCGCTGGGCCTGTTCGGCCTGGAGTCCGGGTGGCCGATGTACCTGGTCTGCTTCGCGATCTTCCTCGGCATCCATCTGTGGGGCGTGGGCGAGGCCCTGCGCTTCAGCTTCGTCGTCACGGGCATCGCGGTGGTGGCGCTGATCGTGTTCGCGGTGGCGGCCCTGCCCAACTTCGACCTCTCCGGCCTCGACGACATCCCGGTGGACTCCGCGGCGCTCGGCGCGAGCTCCTGGCTGCCGATGGGGCTGCTCGGCATCTGGGCGGCGTTCCCGTTCGGCATGTGGTTCTTCCTGGGCGTCGAGGGCGTGCCGCTGGCCGCCGAGGAGACCCGGGACCCCGCCCGTACGCTGCCGAAGGCGATCCGCTGGTCGATGGGCATCCTGGTGGTCCTCGCGGTGGTCACCTTCTTCGCGGCGGCCGGTGCGCGCGGTTCGGCGGCGGTCCAGGACGCGGGCAACCCGCTGGTGGAGGCGCTCCAGCCGGACGGCGAGGCGACAGCGCTCAGCCGGATCGTGAACTACGCCGGCCTGGCGGGTCTGGTGGCCTCGTTCTTCTCGCTGATCTACGCGGGCTCGCGCCAGCTGTTCGCGCTCTCCCGCGCGGGTTACCTGCCGAGGTTCCTGTCCCTGACCAGCAGCCGCAAGGCCCCGTACCTGGGGCTGCTGGTGCCCGGGGCGATCGGCTTCGGCCTGGCCGCCGGCACCGGCGACGGCGCCCGGCTGCTGAACGTCGCGGTCTTCGGCGCCACGATCAGCTACGCGCTGATGTCCCTGTCGCACATCGTGCTGCGCCGCCGGGAGCCTGGTCTGCCGCGGCCGTACCGTACGCCGGGCGGTGTGCTGACGTCCTCCGTGGCCCTGGTCCTGGCCTGCGCGGCGCTGGTGGCGACGTTCCTGGTCGACGTGACCGCGGCGTTCATCGCGCTCGGCGTGTACGTCGTGGCGGTGGCCTACTTCGGCCTGTACAGCCGCAAGCGACTGGTGGCGAAGGCGCCGGAGGAGGAATTCGCGGCACTGGCCGCGGCCGAGGCAGAGTTGGTCCGGGACTGAGCTCCACCGGTTCCGCGACCTTTTCGAAGTCGCTCGTACGTCTGTCCTCGCCGTGAAGGAGCACAAGGTGGCCAGGCCGCTGATCGGCGTCAGCACCTATCTGGAGACCGGGGCCCGCTGGGGCGTGTGGGAGCTGGACGCGGCACTGCTGCCGGCCGGCTACCCCCGCCTGGTGCAGCGGGCCGGCGGCCTGGCCGCGTTGCTGCCGCCGGACGCGCCGGAGTGCGCGGCGGCGACGGTCGCCCGGCTGGACGGCCTGGTGATCGCGGGCGGCCCGGACGTCGACCCGGACCGCTACGGCGCCGCGCGCGACCCGCGCACCGGGCCGCCGGCACGGGAGCGCGACGCCTGGGAACTCGCCCTGATCGGCGCCGCGCTCACGGCGCGGGTGCCGCTGCTGGGCATCTGCCGGGGCATGCAGTTGCTGAACGTCGCCCTGGGCGGCACCCTCGTCCAGCATCTCGACGGGCACGCGGAGCTGGTCGGCGTCTTCGGCGGGCACCCCGTCAAGCCGGTCCCCGGCACGCGGTACGCCGGTCTGGTGGCGGAGGAGATGACCGTGCCCACGTACCACCACCAGTCCGTGGACCGGCTCGGGACGGGCCTGGTGCCGTCGGCCTACGCGGCGGACGGGACGCCGGAAGCCGTCGAGCTGCCCGGCGACCACTGGGTGCTGGGAGTGCAGTGGCATCCGGAGATGGGCGAGGACGTACGCGTGATGCGGGGGCTGGTGGAAGCGGCCGGGACGTGACCGACGCCTGAGGGACGGGGCACTTCCACCGCCGCCGGGCCGCGCGGTCCAGCGCTCCTGGTCAGGGCGCTCATCTGCCCTTGGGCGCGTTCCGAGTGAGCCCGAGCAGCTCCCGCGCCGGGCCCGCCGGTCGGTGGCCCGTGCGCCACACCGCCCGCAGCTCGCGTCGCAGCCGCACGCCCTCCACGGGGACGCTCACCAGGCGCCGGGTCGCCAGTTCCTCGCCGACCGCCAGTTCGCTCAGCACCGCGGGACCCGCGCCAGCGACCGCCGACGCCTTCACGGCCGTGGTGGAGGACAGCTCGATCAGGGGTCGGGCCAGGCCGCCGAGGGCCGCGTCCAGGACCTGGCGGGTGCCCGAGCCCTTCTCCCGCAGGACCAGCGGTGTCGCGGCCAGCTCGTCCGCCGGCAGCGGGCGGCGCCGGCGGGCCCAGGGATGACCGGGTGCCGTGACGACGACCAGGTGGTCATGGGCGACGACCACCGAGTCCAGCCCCGCCGGGACCGTCAGGCCCTCCACGAATCCCAGGTCGGCCTCGTCGGACAGAAGCCGTTCCGCGACGGCCGCCGAGTTGCCCGCGAGCAGCGACACCGCCGTGTCCGGACGCCCGGCGCGCAGCGCCAGCAGCCAGCCCGGCAGCAGATACTCGGCGATGGTCATGCTGGCCGCGACCCGCAGCCGCGAGTCCCGCCGGTCCCGCAGGGCCTGCGCCCCCACGTCGAAGGCCTCCGCCGCCTCCACGACCCGCCGCGCCCAGTCCGTCACCAGCACACCGGCGTCGGTGAGCCGGGAACCGCGCGGCGAGCGGTCGACCAGCGCCACTCCCAACTGCCGCTCCATGGACCGGATCCGGCTGCTCGCCGCCGGCTGTGAGACGCCGACCTCCCGGGCCGCCGCCCCCAGACTCCCCAGCCGCGCCACGGCCAGCAGCAGCTCCAGTGCCCCGAGATCCGGCACCCGGTGCGCCAGCGAACCCGCCCCCGGAGGCGTCCGTCCGTTTCCCTGCCCCTCAGCGCTGCTCATAACCCCACCTTATGCCCCCATAGGGACGTGGTCCCTGGTGGCGGTCCCTGACCGGCGGGACGGTGAGCACATGGTCAACGCCGCCCACCCTCTGCGCCGCCCCACCGGGCGTGCCCTCGCCGTCCGTCACCTCGGACCGAACTGGTACGCCTCCGTCATGGGCACCGCCGTCGTCGCCACCGCCGGCGCCGCGCTCCCCGTACGGCTCCCGGGCCTGCGCACCGCCTGCGCGGGCGTCTGGGCTCTGTCCCTGGTCCTGCTGGCGGCCCTGCTCGTCGCCCGCGCCCTGCACTGGACCCACCACCGCGACCAGGCGCGCGCCCACCTGCTGGACCCTGCGACGGCTCCCTTCTACGGCTGCCTGGCGATGGCCCTGCTGGCCGTCGGCGGCGCCACGGTCGTCGTGGGGCGGGACTGGATCGGCACCGGGGCGGCGGTGGCGCTCGACGCCGTGCTCTTCACGGCCGGGACGGTGCTCGGGCTGGCGGCCGCCGTCACGGTGCCGTACCTGATGGCCGTACACCACCGGGTAGATCGACGGCAGGCCACACCCGTGTGGCTGCTGCCGCTGGTGGCGCCCATGGTGTCCGCGGCCGTCGGGCCGCTGCTCGTGCCGTACCTGCCACCCGGGCCGGCTCGGGCGGCGCTCCTGCCGGCCTGCGCGGTGATGTTCGGGCTGAGTCTGCTCGCCACCCTGCTCACCCTGCCGGTGATATTCGCCCGCCTGCGCACCGCCGGGCCGCTGCCGCTCGCCCTCACCCCGACGCTGTTCCTGGTGCTCGGCCCGCTGGGGCAGTCCACGACCGCCGTGGGCAGCATCGCGGACGCCGCGCCCTTCGGCGACGGCTTCCTCGTCGTGCTGTACGGCGTGCCCGTGATGGGCTTCGCGCTGCTGTGGTCCGTAGTGGCGACCGCGCTGGTGCTGCGGGCCCGCCGGCGTGGAATGGGTTTCGCCATGACGTGGTGGGCGTTCACCTTCCCGGTCGGCACCTGCGTGACCGGCGCCGAGGCCCTCGGGCGGCACACCGGCCTGGCCGCCTTCGACTGGCTCGCGACCGGTCTGTACGTCGTCCTGGTGGCCGCCTGGGCCGTCGTCGCCGTGCGCACGGCGCGTGGGCTGATCAGCCGAGAGCTGCTCGCAGGGCCTCGCCCAGCACCCGTGGGGCCTCGGCCAGTGACGGTCCGTACCACGTCAGGTGCCGTCCGCTGACGAGCGCGCAGGGCAGCCCCTCGAAGGCCTCCGGGCCGTCGTCCGCGGTGAAGCGGTACGGCTCGTCCGGCAGGACGACCACGTCCGGAGCGGCGGCGCGCAGGGCGTCGAGGGGAACCCTCGGGTAGCGGTCCGCGTGGTCCGCGTACCGGTGGTCGACGCCCAAGCGGGCCAGGACGTCACCCGCGAAGGTGGCGCGGCCCAGCACCATCCAGGGCCGCCGCCAGATCGGCACCACGGCCGTCAGCCGCGGCTCGGGGGCCGTCAGCCGCGCCCAGGCCGCCTCCGCGTCCCGCAGCCACGCCGGGCGGGGTCCGGCGCCGCAGGCGTCCAGCACCCGCGCCAGCTCCTCGAAGGCCTGCGGCACGTCGCGCACCTCGGTCACCAGCACGTCGACGCCGGCCGCGCGCAGGGCGTCCAGGTCGGGGGCGCGGTTCTCCTCCTCGTTGGCGACCACCAGGTCGGGAGCGAGCGCGAGGACCTCGTCGACCTGGGGGTTCTTGGTGCCACCGACACGGGTGACGGCGAGGCCCGCCGGGTGGGTGCACCAGTCGGTGGCGCCGACCAGGACGCCGGGGGCGGACACCGCCACGGCCTCCGTCAGGGAGGGCACCAGGGAGACGACGCGCACGACTAGCGGTGCCGGTCCTGGACGGCCTCGACGTGCTCGGCGACGGCGACGACGAGCACGCGCGTGTCCGGCACGGTCGCCCGCCAGCGGTGCCGCACTCCCCCGGTCAGGTACAGGGTGTCGCCACGGCCCAGGCGGTACGCGCGGCCCTCCGCCTCGATCTCGACGGCTCCGTCGGCGACGTACATCAACTGGTCGTTGCGGTACTGGATTTCACGGCCCGCCTCGTGGTCGCCGGTGAACTCCGATGCGTGCATCTGGTGATGACCGCGCACCAGGGAGCGCACCTGCGGGAAGAGGCCCTGCTCGGCGGTGTCGGCGCGCACCACGTCGACGCTGCACGCCGGGTCGGCGGCGGCGAGCAGCTCCACGGCGGTGGTGCGCAGGGCGTCGGCGACCTTCTCCAGGGAGCTCTGGCTGGGCCGTGCCCGGTCGTTCTCGACCTGGCTCAGGAAGGGGACCGACAGGCCGCTGCGCTCGGCCACGACGGCGAGAGTGAGCTCCAGGGCGCGACGGCGCCGCCGCACGGCCGCGCCCACCCGAAGGGGCTGCTCTTTGTGGTCGCCCATCGCTCCGGCTCCCTCCTCGCTCGTCGGTCGGTCGTCGTACGCCGCTGTCCGGGCGCACTCCTTTCTGATGAGTTCTCTGCACCCTATGCATGTTCGGCAAACCGTTTCACGCGGCCGTCACATCGCCGTCACGCGGCGTGGCCCGGGACCTCACAGTTCGCGCCACCGGACCGTGCCTCGCGGCGTTGCCCGCCACGGCCTCCTCCTTCACGGCGAACGCCCTGACCAGCGGGCCGGACCCCGCCTCGCGCCCCAGGACCGCGTCGTCACGCCCGCGACCCTGACCGGCGATCAGTACGAGCCTCCCGCTGTTCGGTTCAATGCGCGACCGGTCACCGATGTTCCCGCCGTGGGCCTGAACCGACAAGGGGACCCGGCGCCGCGCAAGTCGGGTCGGGTCCGGCGAAGTTGACGCCCGGGCTCTGGCGGTGGCGTAGCGCTGCGTGGTTGTCCGGATCCTTTTCGTGCGGACGGCACACCCCCGGTGCCCGCAATGACACGAGGGGTGGGCGCGAGCGTCCACACACCGCGCGTGCGTGTACGTCGCTGCCCACCCCTCGCCCCGGCGGCCGGCCGGTCAGGTCATTCGGCCGCCTGGCTCCTGCCCTCGTCCACGGGGGCCCACTTGTCGACCAGCCCGGGGTTCTGCTTCAGCCAGGTGCGCACGGCTTCCTGCTCCTGGCCCTGGCCGGACTTCTGGATCTGCGCCTCCAGGCCGGTGAGCTGCTGCTCCGTCATGGAGAAGTCCCGCAGCCACTGCCCGACCTCGGGGTTGTCGTCGGAGAAGCCCTCGCGGGAGAGGGTGTGCACGCCGTCGCCCTTGCCCCAGGCGCCCTTCGGGTCCTTGAGCTTCTTCAGGTCGTAGTCGCTGTACGCCCAGTGCGGCGACCAGAGCGTGACGACGATCGGCTGCTTCTTGGCGTAGGCCCGCTTGAGCTCGGCGAGCATCGCGGGGGTGGAGCCGTCGACGACCTCGTACGAGTTCTCCAGCCCGTACTCCTTGAGCACCTTGTCCTTGAGCATGCCCATCATTCCGGCGCTGGGCTCGATGCCGACGATCTTGCCGTCGACGTCGGAGGCGTGGTCCTTCAGGTCCTCCAGGGAGTTCACGTCCTTCATGTAGGTCGGGACGGTCAGCTCCAGGGAGGTGGGGCCGAACCACGAGCCGAGGTCGTCGAGCCGCTCGCCGTACTTCTTCCAGTACTCGGCGTGCGTGGTGGGCAGCCAGGAGTCGGTCTCGAAGTCGACCTCGCCGGTGGCGAGGCCGGTGTAGAGCGGGCCGGCCGTGTACTGCGTGGCGGAGACCTCGAAGCCGCGCCGCTCCAGGATCTCCTTCCACAGGTACGTCGAGGCGATGCCCTCGTCCCAGGGGATGTAGCCGAGCTTGATCTCCTTGCCCTTGCCGACGTTCGTGGCGGAGGCCTGGGCGGTGCCGGCGGAGGTGCCGAAGACGCCCATGCCGCCGGCGACCAGGGCGAGGACGACCACGCCGACGACCGCGACGACCGGGCGGGGGCGGTGGTCCCACACCCGGCGGTCGCCTGCGGCACGGGCCCGGGCGGCGGCACGGCGGCCGAGCGGTGAGATCTGCTCGCCGAGCGCGCCGGTGATCCGGTCCAGGTAGATGGCGAGGACGACGATGCCGAGACCCGCCTCGAAGCCGAGGCCGATGTCGAGCTGGCCGATCGCCTCGTTGACGGCGCCGCCGAGGCCGCCGGTGCCGACCATGCCGGCGATGACGACCATCGAAAGACCGAGCATGATGACCTGGTTGATGCCCGCCATGATGGTCGGCAGGGCGAGCGGCAGCTGCACCCGCAGCAGGGTGTCGCGGGGCGTGGTGCCGAACGCCTCGGCGGCCTCCACGAGTTCGGCGTCGACCTGGCGGATGCCCAGCTCGGTCATCCGGACACCGGGCGCGAGCGCGAAGATCAGGGTGGCCACGACACCGGCCGGCACGCCCATGCCGAAGAACAGGATCGCCGGGATCAGCAGCACCATCGACGGCATCGTCTGGAGCAGGTCCAGGACCGGCCGTACGAACCCGCTCACGGTCTTGGAGCGGGCGGACCAGATGCCCAGGGGTATGGAGATCACCAGGGCGATCACGGTTGCCACGATCACCAGGGACAGCGTCGACATGGCCTGTTCCCACAGGTCCAGCGAGTCGATGAGGGCGAAGCCGGCGAAGGCCAGGGCGCCGCCCAGCAGCCCGCGCAACCACCAGGCGAGCACCGCGAGGATGCCGGCCAGGAGCAGCGGCTCCGGGGCGGTCAGGACGTCGCTGATGACGTCGTACATGCCCTCGACGACGGCCTTGACCGCGTCGAAGAGCCAGGAGAGGTGGTTGACGAGCCAGTCGACACCGGAGTCGACCCAGTCGCCGAGACGCAGCCTAGGCATCGGCGGTCACCGCCTGCGTACGCGGCTGGTCGCAGGCCGCGGGGGCCGCGCTCCGCTCGTCGCCCAGGAAGCCGACGAGGCGCTGCTTCGGCACCACGCCGACGAGCTCGCGCCGCGGGCCGAGCACGGCGACCGGGTGCGTCACCCGGGCGCTGATCGCGCACAGCTCGGTGAACGGGGTGTCGGGCGTCGCGGTCTCGCAGCCGCAGTCGGCCTCGTCGCCGCGGACCCCGGCGTCCATGACGGCCCCCGCGGTCAGCACCCGGGAGCGGTCGACGTCCTTGATGAAGGAGGCGACGTAGTCGTTCGCGGGGCGCAGCAGGATGTCCTCGGCGGTGCCGGTCTGCACGATCCGGCCGTCGCGCATGACGGCGATCCGGTCACCGAGGCGCATGGCCTCGTTCAGGTCGTGGGTGATGAAGACGATGGTCTTCCTCAGCGTGCGCTGCAGCTCCAGCAGCTGGTCCTGCATGTCGCGACGGATCAGCGGGTCCAGCGCGCTGAAGGACTCGTCCATCAGCAGCACGTCGGCGTCGGTGGCGAGCGCGCGGGCGAGGCCCACGCGCTGCTGCATGCCGCCGGACAGCTCGTCGGGCCAGGACTTCGCCCAGCCGTCCAGTCCGCACAGGGCCAGCGCCTCGCCGGCGCGGCGCTCGCGCTCGGCGCGGGGCACGCCCTGCACGGCCAGGCCGTAGGCGGCGTTCTCCAGCACGCTGCGGTGCGGGAACAGCGCGAAGTGCTGGAAGACCATGCTGATCTTCTTCGCCCGGACCTCGCGCAGATCGCGGTCGGTGAGCGCGGTCAGGTCCTGGCCGTCGAATCCGACCGTTCCGGCCGTGGGCTCCAGCAGCCCGTTGAGCATGCGCAGCAGTGTGGACTTGCCGGACCCGGAGAGGCCCATCACGACGAAGATCTCGCCCGGTTCCACGCTGAAGGACGCGTCGATCACGGCGGCGGTGGTGCCGTCGGCCCGCAACTCCTCCCGGTCGGCTCCCTCGCGGAGCCGGTCCACTGCCTCGTCCGGTCGTCTGCCGAACACCTTGTAGAGATGCTGGGCCTCAAGCCTGGCTGTCACGCGTACCTCTCGTCTCGACGGCAAGGATCGGAGACGAAGGGCCTGGGCCCGCAAACGGTTGAAAATGCAACCGGACTCGCTCCGAGGCGGCGCCTGCCCAGAGGTGCCCAAGGCAAACGCGATGGTGATCCGGTTCACACGCCGTTCACGGCTGCCATGCCGCGGCGATGACCAGCTGCCTGTCGGTGGGGTACGGCATGATGCGGGACGTGACCGGACGACTGATGCTCCTCGACACCGCCTCGCTCTACTTCCGCGCCTACTTCGGCGTCCCGGACTCCGTGAAGGCGCCGGACGGCACCCCGGTGAACGCCGTGCGCGGGCTGCTCGACTTCATCGAGCGGCTGGTCAGGGACCACCACCCCACGCACCTGGTGGCGTGCATGGACGCCGACTGGCGCCCGCAGTGGCGGGTCGACCTTATCCCCTCGTACAAGGCGCACCGGGTCGCCGAGGAGCACGAGGTCGGGCCGGACGTGGAGGAGGTGCCGGACACGCTGTCACCGCAGGTGCCGGTCATCGAGGCGGTCCTGGACGCGCTCGGCATCGCGCGTGTGGGGGTCGAGGGGTACGAGGCGGACGACGTCATCGGCACGTTCACCGCGCGGGCCCCCGGCCCGGTGGACATCGTGACCGGCGACCGCGACCTCTACCAGCTGGTGGACGACGCCCGGGGCGTGCGCGTGCTGTACCCGCTGAAGGGCGTGGGCACCCTCCAGCTCACGGACGAGGCGTGGCTGCGCGAGAAGTACGGCGTCGCCGGCGGCGGGTACGCGGACCTCGCGCTGCTGCGCGGCGACCCCAGTGACGGCCTGCCGGGCGTTCCGGGCATCGGCGAGAAGACGGCCGCCAAGCTGCTCGCCGAGTTCGGCGACCTGGCCGGGATCCTGGCCGCGGTCGACGACCCGAGGGCGAAGCTGACGCCCACCCAGCGCAAGCGGCTGGACGAGTCGCGGCCCTACCTCGCGGTGGCGCCGACGGTCGTCCGCGTGGCGTCCGACGTGCCGCTGCCGGACGTCGACACGACCGTGCCACGTGCACCACGCGATCCGGCGGCGCTGGAGGCGTTGTCGGGGCGCTGGGGGCTGGGCGGCGCGCTCCAACGCCTCCGCACCACGCTCGAATCATGATGATCCGGACGAGTCGGCTCATACACTTGAACACCTGGGCGACGCACTTGAACAGCGGAGAGGCGTCTGCGGGGCCGGGGATGCTAGCTTAGGTTAGCCTAAGTTATCGGATCAGGGAGGCCGTCATGGCAGATCGTCCGGCCCGCCAGCCGCGCAAGGCCCACTCCGCGCAGGTCGTCCGCACCGAGCGGCTGACCCCTCATATGCAGCGAGTGGTTCTCGGCGGCGACGGTCTCGCCGAGTTCGAGGCGGGTACGTGCACCGATCACTATGTGAAGCTGCTGTTCCCGACCGGGGGCGCCTCCTATCCGGAGCCCTTCGACCTGCAGCGCATCCGCGAGGAGTTCCCCCGCGACCAGTGGCCGGTCACCCGGACGTACACCGTGCGGTGCTGGGACCCCCGACTGCGCGAACTGACCCTGGACTTCGTGCTCCACGGCGACGAGGGGCTGGCCGGCCCGTGGGCGATGCGCGCCCAGCCGGGCGAGACCGTGCGCTTCCTCGGCCCCGGCGGCGCCTACGCACCCGCCCCGAGCGCCGACTGGCATCTGCTCGCCGGTGACGAGAGCGCGCTGCCCGCGATCGCAGCCGCCCTCGAGTCGCTCCCCGACGGCGCCGACGTACGGGCCTTCGTGGAGATCTCCGGGCCCGAGGAGGAGCAGAAGATCGACTCCGACGTGGAGGTCGTCTGGCTGCACCGCGGCGACCGCCCCGTCGGCGAGCTGCTGGTCGACGCGGTGCGGACGCTGGACTGCCCCGAGGGCCGGATGCAAGCGTTCGTGCACGGCGAGGCGGCCTTCGTGAAGGAACTGCGCGCACTGCTGCGCCTGGAGCGCCAGGTACCGCGCGAGGACCTCTCCATCTCCGGCTACTGGCGTCTCGGCCACAACGAGGACGGCTGGCAGGCGTCGAAGCGGGAGTGGAACGCCCGGATCGAGGCGGAGCAGGAGACCGGAGCAGCGGTTTCGGCCGCCTAGGCATACGTTCACGAGGCGGCGGCACCGGAAGAGGTGCCGCCGTTCCGGCGTTCGCGGGGCTCGCCGCCCCGGGCGCCCGCCCCCGCCCGAGCGCCTACGCTGAACAGCCATGAGACGCAGGACCCGCATACCGCCCTCCCCGTTGCCGCAGCGTGACGGGGTGGACCCGGTGCGGGTGCGGCTGCCCTTCGAGGGCGCGTGGGCGACCGTCCGGGAGCATCTGGTGGAGCGACTCACGGGCGCCGGCACCGGGGTCGTCGACGGGATGTTCGAGGCGGGGCTGATCGTCGGGGCGGACGGCACGGCGGTGGCGCCGGACGCGGCCTACGAGCCGGGGATGTTCGTGTGGTTCCACCGGGAGCTGCCCGCCGAGGTGCGGGTGCCGTTCCCGCTGCAGGTCGCCTACCGCGACGAGCACATCGTCGTCGCCGACAAGCCGCACTTCCTCGCCACCACCCCGCGCGGCAGCCACGTCGCCGAGACCGCGCTCGCCCGGCTCCGCCGTGAGCTGGGCATCCCCACGCTCACCGCCGCGCACCGGCTGGACCGGCTCACCGCCGGGCTGGTGCTGTTCACGGTGCGGCCCGAGGAACGGGGCGCGTACCAGACGCTGTTCCAGCGCCGGCTGGTGCGCAAGGTGTACGAGGCGGTGGCGCCGTACGATCCCGCGCTCGGGCTGCCCCGGACCGTGCGCAGCCGGATCGTGAAGGAACGCGGGACGCTGACGGCCCGTGAGGTCGAGGGCGAGCCGAACGCGGTGAGCCGCGTCGAGCTGATCGAGCGCCGCGCGGATCTCGCCCGGTACCGGCTGGTCCCCGGCACCGGGCAGACGCACCAGCTGCGGGTGCACATGAACGCCCTGGGCGTGCCGATCCTCGGCGATCCGCTGTATCCGGTGGTGACCGACCCCGTGCCGGCCGGTGACTTCCGGCGCCCGCTGCAACTGCTTGCGCGGGAACTGGAGTTCACCGACCCGGTCACGGGGCTGCCGCACGCCGTGCGCAGTCGGCGGACGCTGACGGCCTGGTCCGGAGACCCGGAGTGGGCCGGTCGGTAGCAGGACGGCGGCGGCCGGAGCAGTCGCCGGAGTGCCACGGCGGCCGGAGCGGCCGCCGCTCGGGGGTAGGCCGGTCAGTAGCCCCGCCACCAGCGCAGGAACCGCTGCCAGGCGCCCGGCCTCCGGGCGCCGTCCGGTTCCGCGACCGGCGCGGGATGCGGGGGCTGCGGGGGTTGTCCCGGCGCCGCGGTTGCGGTGAACTGCGGGTACACGGGGGCGGCCGTGGGTACGGCGGCGGGCACCGGCTCGGGGGCAGCGGTGCCGACCTGCCAGTCGGCGCGCGGGCGGTGCACCGGCTGGAGGCCGGGCTTCTCCATCACGTCCTGCCGCGGCGAGGGGTCGAACCGCACCGGCAGCTCCACCAGATGGCGTGAGGAGATCGACTCGGACCAGTGCAGGTCCTCCTCGTCGCAGCCGAGTTCGACGTCCGGCATCCGCATCAGCAGCGCGTCCACACCGATGTCGGCGATGGCACGGCCGATGTCCTGGCCGGGGCACTCGTGCGGGCCGCCGCCGAAGGCGAGGTGCGAGCGGTTGCCCTGCATGTTGGCGGTCAGGTCGGGCCGCACCCGCGGATCGACGTTGCCCGGGGCCGGGGCGAACAGCAGCCCGTCGCCCTTGCGGATGCGCTGCCCGCCCAGCTCGGTCTCCTGCTTGGCGAAGTAGGCGAAGACCGCGCTGAACGGCGGCTCGTCCCAGAGCGACTGCTCGACCGCCTCGGGCACGGTCATCTGCCCGCCGTTGAGCTGGGCGCGGAAGCGCGGGTCGGTGAGCACCGTGCGCAGCACGTTGGCCAGGAGGTTGGCGGTGGCCTCGTAGGCGGCGATCAGGACGACCCGCAGGTGCTCGCGGACCTCGTCGTCGGTGAGGCCGGCCGGGTGGGTGACGAGGTGGCTGGCGAAGTCGTCCTCGGGCTGTGCGCGGCGCTGGGCGGCGAGCCGTCCGAGGGCGTCCACGATGTACTGGTTGCTGGCGATCGCGGTCTCGGTGCCCTTGAGCATGTCGCGGGCGGCGTGCACGATCCGGTCCCCGTACTCGTCGGGCATGCCGAGGATCTCGCACATCACGGCCATCGGCAGATGGTCGGCGTACTGGCCGACGAGGTCGGCCTCCCCCACCTCGCAGAACCGGTTGACGAGGATCTGGGTGTAGCGGGTGATGTGCCGGCGCAGGCTGCGGAAGTCGATGGTGGAGACCGCGCCGGTGACCGCGCCGCGCAGCCTGAGGTGCTCGTCGCCCTCGGCGTGCGAGCAGATGGGCTGCCAGGCGATGTGCGGCATGAGCGGGTGGTCGGGCTTGACCATCCCCTCCAGCAGCGGGCTCCAGATGCGGCTGTCCCGGGTGAACTGCGTGGGCGAGCGGACCATGTGCAGGTTCTCCGCGTGGCCGAGGACCACCCACATCGGTACGTCGTCATGGAGGAGGACGGGGGCCACAGCCCCGTGTTCGGCGCGGAGCCCCTCGTACAGGGCGCCCAGGTCGCGCGCTTCGGGGCCGTAGAGCCGGTGCAGTCCGCCGGGGCCGAGGTTGTGCGCGGGGCAGCCGGGGGGCGGGCTGATGCCGAGGTCGTCCGTGTCTGTCGTGGAGTGGGATTCAGGCGTCACAGCGAGTCGCTTTCGGAAACTGTGGGGGGGCCGTTGTCTGGGCAGTGGGGCTGCGGCGGTGCGGGCGGGTCAGGTGAGCTGTCCCGTCATGGCGAGGGAGTGCAGGAACCGCATCAGCGTCATGAGGACCTCCTTGCTGGAGGCGCGGCGGCGGGCGTCGCACTCCAGGATCGGGATCTCCTCCGACAGGTCGAGCGCCGCGCGCAGCTCCGGGAGGGCGTAACGGGGGCCGTCCGGGAAGGTGTTGACGGCGACCACGAAGGGCACGCCGCACTCCTCCAGCCGGCCCATGACGTCGAAGCTGACCTCCAGCCGGCGGGTGTCGACCAGGACCACCGCGCCCAGCGCGCCCTCGAACAGCCCGTTCCACAGGAACCAGAAGCGTTCCTGGCCGGGCGTGCCGAAGAGGTACAGCACGAGCTGGTCGGTGATGCTGATGCGGCCGAAGTCCATCGCCACCGTGGTGGCCGTCTTGGAGTCGGAGCCGTAGTTGTCGTCGACACCCACGCCGGCCTGCGTCATGGTCTCCTCGGTGGTCAGCGGTTTGATCTCGCTGACCGAGCCGACCATGGTGGTCTTGCCGACCCCGAAGCCACCCACGATGACGATCTTCACCGCGGCCTGCGCCGTGTGCGGCAGATGGTCCTCGGCGCGTGGGCCCGGGACGGTCTCAGAGCTTTTGAAGTCCATGCATCACCGCTTCGAGGATGGAACGGTCCGGGAGCGCCTGGCGGACGACCGGGGCGCGTGCCTGTACGAGTTCGGCCGTCAGCATCTGGGTGAGCAGCACGGTGATCACGCTGAACGGCAGACTGAGGTAGGCCGACAACTCGGCCACGGAGAGCGGGGCGGAACACAACCGGAGCACCGCTGCCTGTTCCGGGCTGGTGGACGGCTTGGGCTCGGCGCGTGCCACGATCAACGTGACCAGGTCGAGTTCCGCGCGGTCGCCGTCCACCTCGCCGATCACGAACAGGCGCTCGGGGTTGGAGGGCTTGCCGTCCTTGCTCTCCGGGCCGTCCGTGCCGTCGTCGCCCGCGCCGCCCTCCTGGGTGAACGGCAGTGATTGCGGTGAGGGCTCCTGCCTCGGGGAGCGCCGCTTGCGTTTCGGGGGAGTCATACGGCCTTCCCGTTGCGCCTCGGCGGACTGGTCAGGTGGGGACCGATCCGGTCGACCAGGTCGCGCATCTGGGCGCTCATCAGACCCGGTTCGGCGACGATGTTGGACAGCACCGCGAGATAGGCGTTGGGCCCCGCGGCCATCAGGTAGAAGTAGCCGCCGTTGACCTCGATGAGGACCATGCGCATCTGGCCGTCGCTCGTCGGGATCTCGTCAGCCACGGCGCTCGCCAGGCTCTGCAGTCCCGCGCAGGCCGCGGCGACCCGGTCGGCGGTGTCCGGGTCGCCGCCGTGCCGGGCGATGCGCAGCCCGTCGGCGGAGAGCACCACGATCATCTGAATGCCCGGTACGCCTTTGGCGAGGTCCTGGAGCATCCAGTCGAAGTCCGCTCGGTACGCCATCAGTTGGGGTCCCTCTCGTCGTCGGCCTCAACGCGGGCCGGCTCGTTGGTCGGCTGGGTGGACGAGGTCGGCGTCGGTCGCTTGAGCCCCTCCATGAACGCCTCGACCCACATTCCGGGCGGGGGCTGGTCCTTGTCCTCGGTCTTGGGTTCCGGGGCCCCCCAGACCGACCGGGGTTCGCGCCCCTCCCGTTCGGCGGCCTCGCGTTCGGCGCGTTCGGCGGCGTACTGCTCGGCGATCCGCTGGCTCAGCGGGGTCTTCACCCGGCTGCGGCGCTGCGGCAGGCCGCCCGCGGTCCACTCGGTGACGACCGGGACGTCGTCCTCCATGGAGACCGAGGCGGGGATCTTCGGGCTGGTGGGTCGGCGCCGCTTCGGGGGCCGCTTGGGGCCCTCCAGCGCGTCGGGCGAGACATTGGGCACGGAGGTGGCGCCGATGCCGTGGGCGAGTCCGACGCCTGGCTCGTCGGTCAGCATGTTGCTCGGCACGATGACCACGGCCCGCACCCCGCCGTAGGCCGAGGAGCGCAGGGCGACCTGCATGTTGTACGCCCGGCACAGGCGGCCGACGACGGCGAGGCCGAGGCGCGGGGCGTCACCGAGGTCCTGGAGGTCGACGCCGGCCTTGGCGCGCTCCAGCATGCCCTCGATCCGGGCGCGGGCCTCCTCGCTGAAGCTGACGCCGGCGTCCTCGATCTCGATGGCGATGCCGGTCTGCACCCGGACCGCGGTGACGTGCACGTCGGTGTGCGGCGGCGAGTAGCGGGTGGCGTTGTCGAAGAGCTCCGCGCAGGCGTGGATGACGGGCTCGACGTGGATGCCCTTGACGCTGATGCGGCAGATGTTGTCGAGCTTGATGCGCCGGTACTCCAGGATGCGCGACATCGCGCCGCGCAGCGTGCTGTACAAGGACACCGGCAGGGGCCACTGCCGGCCCGGACGGCCGCCGCCCAGGACGGAGATGGAGTCGGCGAGACGGCCGATCAGCGCGTTGCCGTGGTCGATGCGCAGCAGGTCGTCGAAGACCTCGGGGTTGCGGCCGTGGTCCTCCTCCATCTCCCGCAGTTCGTTGGCCTGTTGGTGGACGATCGCCTGGACGCGCCGGGCGACGCTGACGAACGAGGCCGCCGCGGAGTCGCGCAGGGCTTCCTCGTGGTCGACGATGCGCATCAGCTTCTTCAGCAGCTGGCGCTGCGGGGCGGGCATGTCCCGGAAGACCGGGTCGACCAGGCTCAGTTGGCGGATCACCTCGACGGCGGTGACACCGCCTGCCATCCGCCGCAGGGCCGTCGGCACGACCACTTCGCCGAAGCGGACCCAGTCGTCGTGATGGTCGGTGATGCGCCGCTCCAGCGACGCGCTGTGACGGGCGTGCTCGACCTGCGCGTCCCGCAGCGCGCGGCCGCGGCGCACCGCCTCGGCCGCGGCGGCGATCACCAGGAGTGTGGCGACGGTGCCGCACACGGCGACCGCGGTCCGGGCCGAGGACGTCACCAGGGCGACGGCGGCTCCGGTCGCCGCGGCCATCAGTATCGCCGGGAGCAACAACACGCGCGCGTAGGGAAGTTCACGGCGTGCGGGTGGGGATTGAACACTCACCATGTGGGCCCTCTGAAAGCAGTCGGCGGGGAGTCGGGGGAGCTTGTGGGGGTATGCGTCATGGGACTGTTGGGATCATCAGGGTTTTTGGGAACAAGCGCACGAATACACCGCAACTCGGTGCGCTGCGGGCGAGCTTAGTCCGACCGGATCATCGCCATGTCATATTCAGCAAGCACCTGAAACGGGGCATGCAACAGGAGTACGCTCAGCCCCATTTACACGCTGAGATCACATTCGAACACGGTACGTAGCCGTGCATGGGCATGCGAGAACCACTCACCGTGATGAGTGAAGTGGGCGGTCAGCGACCGCCACAGGGGCGGCGCGGGGACCGGCCCCGCCCTCCGCGCACCCCGCACCCCGCCCGGCGCCTCGTCACCCCACCGACGAGTACGCGACAACCCCCCGCAGCAACCCCTCGACGGCCTTCCGCGCGTTCTTCACCACGGTCGAGCCCTGCGGCGCCGCCGCACTGATCTGCCCCAGCACGTCGATGACCTGCTTGCACCACCGCACGAAGTCCCCCGCCGGCATCTCCGCCTCGCGCAGCACCTCGTCGAGCCCCTTCCCGGAGGCCCACATGTACGCGGCCCAGGCGAAGCCGAGGTCCGGCTCCCGCTGCCCGACGCCCTCGGTCTGCGTGATCCGGAAGTCCTCCTCCAACGCGTCCAGCCGCCCCCAGATCCGCACCATCTCACCGAGCGCGGCTTTCGCCTTGCCCGAGGGCAGCTTGGGCGCCATCGCGTCGTCTGCGGCCCGCGCCTCGAACACCAACGCCGAGACGCACGCGGCGAGTTCCGCCGGACCCAGCCCCTCCCAGACCCCCTCGCGCAGACACTCGCTGGCGAGCAGATCCAGCTCGCCGTAGAGCCGCGCCAGCCGCTTGCCGTGCTCGGTGACCTCGTCACCGCGCAGGTAGTCCAGCTCGGTCAGCAACGCGACGATCCGGTCGAACGTCCGGGCGATCGTGTTCGTACGCCCCTCGATGCGCCGCTCCAGCTGCGAGGTGTCCCGCATCAGCCGGTGGTAGCGCTCGGCCCAGCGGGCGTGGTCCTCACGGTCGTTGCACCCATGGCACGGATGGGCCCGCAGCGCCGTCCGCAACCGCGCGATCTCCCGGTCGTCCGCCGCCTGCGAACGCCGCTTGCGCTGCCGCTCCGGCGCGATGTGCCCGGCCTTGCTGCGCAGCGCCGACGCCAGGTCCCGCCGGGACTGCGGCGAACGCGGATTGAAGGACTTCGGGATCCGCATCCGCTCCAGTGCCTCGACCGGCACCGGGAAGTCGATCGACGCCAGCCGCTTGACCTGCCGCTCCGCCGTCAGCACCAGGGGCCGCGGCCCGTCGTGGTGCTCGAAGCCCCGGTGGCCGTTGGACCGGCCGGCCGGCAGCCCGGGATCCAGCACCAGCGCCAGCCCGGCGTACTTCCCGGTCGGCACATGGATCACATCGCCCGGCCGCAGCTTCTCCAGCGCGACGGCCGCCTCGGCCCGCCGCTCGGCCACGCCCTGGCGCGCCAGCTCGGTCTCACGGTCCTTCAGTTCGCGGCGCAGCCGCGCGTACTCCTCGAAGTCCCCGAGGTGGCAGGTCATGGACTCCTTGTAGCCTTCGAGCCCTTCCTCGTTGCGCTGCACCTGGCGCGAGATGCCCACGACCGACTTGTCGGCCTGGAACTGCGCGAACGAGGTCTCCAGCAGCTCCCGCGAGCGATGCCGCCCGAACTGCTCGACCAGGTTGACCGCCATGTTGTACGACGGCTTGAAGCTGGACTTCAGCGGATACGTGCGCGTCCCGGCCAGTCCCGCGAGGTGGTCGGGGTTCATCCCGCGCTGCCACAGCACCACGGCGTGACCCTCGACGTCGATGCCGCGCCGCCCCGCACGACCCGTCAGCTGCGTGTACTCGCCCGGGGTGATGTCGGCGTGCTGCTCGCCGTTCCACTTCACGAGCTTCTCCAGCACGACCGACCGCGCGGGCATGTTGATGCCCAGGGCCAGGGTCTCGGTGGCGAAGACCGCCTTCACCAGCCCGCGCACGAACAGCTCCTCGACGACCTCCTTGAAGGTCGGCAGCATGCCCGCGTGGTGGGCGGCGATGCCGCGCTCCAGGCCCTCCAGCCACTCGTAGTACCCGAGCACATGCAGGTCCTCGGCCGGGATCGAGGCGGTGCGCTCCTCCACCAGCGCCCGGACCTTCTCCCGGGCCTCCTCGTCGTTCAGCCGCAGCCCGGCGTGCAGGCACTGCTGGACGGCGGCCTCGCACGCGGCGCGGCTGAAGATGAACGTGATGGCGGGCAGCAGCCCTTCCGCGTCCAGCCGTTCTATGACCTCGGGACGGCTCGGCGTCCATATCCGCGTCCGCTGCCGCCGCTCCCGCTCCCGGTCTGCCTCACGCATCGCCCGGCCCCGCCTGCGGTCCTGGTACGACGGCCGGCTCGCCTCCATGCGCGCCATGCGCGTGAGGTCGGGGTTGACGGCCTTCCGCTGGTCCTCGCCCTCCTCGAACAGGTCGTACATCCGCCGCCCGGCGAGCACGTGCTGGAACAGCGGCACGGGCCGGTGCTCGGAGACGATCACCTCGGTGTCGCCGCGCACGGTGTCGAGCCAGTCGCCGAACTCCTCGGCGTTGGACACGGTCGCGGACAGCGACACCAGCGTCACCGACTCGGGGAGGTGGATGATCACCTCTTCCCAGACGGCGCCCCGGAACCGGTCGGAGAGGTAGTGCACCTCGTCCATGACCACGTAGCCGAGGCCGAGGAGGGTCTGCGAGCCGGCGTAGAGCATGTTCCGCAGCACCTCAGTGGTCATCACGACCACCGGGGCGTCCGAGTTGACGCTGTTGTCGCCGGTGAGGAGGCCGACCTTGCCGGCGCCGTAGCGCCGGCACAGGTCGTTGTACTTCTGGTTCGACAGCGCCTTGATGGGCGTCGTGTAGAAGCACTTCTTGCCCTGCTGGAGAGCGAGGTGGACGGCGAACTCGCCGACGATCGTCTTGCCGGAGCCGGTGGGCGCCGCGACCAGCACGCCCTTCCCCGCTTCGAGCGCCTCGCAGGCCTCGATCTGGAAGGGGTCGAGGCCGAAGTCGTACATCTCGCGGAAGGACGCGAGCGCGGTGGCCTGCTCGGCGGCGCGCCGACGCGCCGCCACGTACCGCTCGGCCGGGGAGAGGTCCTCAGTCATCGTGCTCTCGAGCGTACCGGCCCACACTGACAACAGGACGATCATTATCCGGATCCGCTGCGCTGAATCCGGTGATCACCCCAGCTCAGCGCCCCACGAGGCGCACCGCCCCGGCCCGCACCGCACGCTCGGCGGCAGGTACCGGCCGCCCGCGCAGCGGAAGCGGCCGGCTGCGCCGCGTGGGCGCCCCGGCCGCTGCCCGCGGTGGGGTTGACGAGGAGGGTCTCAGGTCACGTCGTCGTAGCCGTTTATCCGGTCCTTGCCCGGCTGCTCGGGCAGGGCGCGGCTCGCGCTGACGGTCTCCACCTCGCCGATCTCGTCGGGCGTGAGGTCCAGCTCGGAGGCCTCGTCGTCGGCGGGTCCCAGCGCCTCGCGCCGGCGCCTGCGCCGGTCGTTGACAAGGGAGACGGCCACCGCGCCGAAGTACAGGATCCAGATCGGCCCCGCCAGCGCCAGCATGGTCAGCGGGTCGGTGCTGGGGGTGGCGATCGCCGCGAACACCGTGATGCCCATGATCATCGCCCGCCACCAGCCGAGCATCCGCTTGCCGGAGATGGCGCCGCTGAAGTTGAGCATGACCAGCAGCAACGGCAGCTCGAAGGAGAGACCGAAGACGATCACCATGCGGGTGACGAGGTCGAGCAGGTCGTCGAGCGGCAGCAGGTTGTCGACACCGAACGGCGTGAACTCGATCAGCACGTTGGCGGTGGTGGGCAGCACCTTGTAGGCGAAGAAGGCGCCGCAGAGGAACAGTGGGGCGCCGGTGCCGACGAACGCGTACGCGTACTTCTTCTCGTGCCGGTGCAGACCGGGCGCGATGAAGGCCCACAGCTGGTAGAGCCAGACCGGCGAGGCCAGCACGACACCGGCCATCAGGGAGACCTTCAGGGCCAGCGTGAACGGCGCGAGCAGACCGTTGATCGTGATCTGCGCACACGGCTCCGTGTTCTTGGCGTTCTCCGCGGACGCCCTGGCCAGCTCCTCGAACGACTGGGAGCAACCGACCGAGTCGAGGATCGGTTCGGTGAAGAAGTTGATGATGTCGTTGTAGAAGAAGGCGGCGACGACCGTGACACCGATGATGGCCAGCAGTGCCTTCGCGAGCCGGTTGCGGAGCTCACGCAGGTGCTCCGCGAGGGGCATCCGCCCCTCGGGATCCTTCTCCTTGTTGCGGGCAGGCTTCAGCAACCCACGTTCCCATCTCGTGCGGCAGGCCGGAGAATCACCGGCCCGGCGTCAGCGCTTGGTCGTGTCCGTCGGTTCGTTGACCGTGCGGGAGCTGGACACGTCGCCGGGCGAGGCCTGGATGATGCGCTGGGACGGGGCCGCCTGCTGCTCGTCGGTGTTCGGCGGGTCGGCAGGGGCGGAGGACTTGCTGTCGTCCTTCATCGCCTTGGCCTCGCTCTTGAGGATCCGCGCCGACTTGCCGAGCGAGCGAGCCATGTCCGGAAGCTTCTTCGCGCCGAACAGCAGGATGATGACGACGAGGATGAGAATGATCTCGGGGGCTCCGAGCCTTCCGAACATAAGTCTTTACCTTCTCACCGAGGCGGGCGGGTGGGTGCTGTCCGACCGGTCGGACAGGAATCCGAACGACCGTGCTGGCAGCGATCGTAACGCTCGGGGGTGAACGTGAAGCAATCCCCGTGCGTACTCCCGGTCCACGGCCCGGGCCTCGTTTTCCGGGCCGCGATCAGCAGCGTACCTTCCGCATGGGGGAAGTTGACAGGGCGAAGCGGCCCAAAGGGACACCAAGCGCCGGATTCACCGGCCGGGTCAGCCCAGGTCAGCGGCCGATCACAGCGCGTCCACGGACTGTGCCGTGCTCGCCGCCGCCCGCTCCAGATCCTCCGCGGCGCGGTTGATCCGGCGCGCGGAGTCCGACACCTGCCTGCCCAGGCGCTGGGCCTCCAGGAAGACCCGGACGGCGAGCACGCCGAGGACGGCGATTCCCAGGAAACCCACAGCTACCGCGAACATCGGCCAGAACATGCCCCTGAGCCTAGGGCCTGTGCTGCGGCGGGTGCGCACAGGGTGCGCCGACACCGCTACAGCGTGGAGTGCAGTCGCAGGGTCCGGACCCCGCCGCCGGTGAGCAGCTCGACGACCCGCTCCCCCGCCGGCTTGCGTACGGCGGCGCCGCACTCGGGGCAGGTGAAGGAGTAGAAGGTCGTACGGCTCGTGGCGCCGATGGCCAGGCGCAGGGCGCCCGCGGCGAGCTCGAAGCGGCCCCGGCAGTCCGGGCAGCCGGCCCGGAACACCACGGGAGTCACGCTTCTCATCCCCGCGAACGCGGACACCACCGTCATCTCCCGCACCCCAGCCGCCGGCTCGCTCAAAGTCCCTGCTCCTGACTGTCGTGTGCATGCTTGCCCGGGTGCCCCGGTCGCCCGCTCCCGGGAGCCTCCGCCTCGATCCCGTCGTACGCCGCCAGCGCCTCGCGGGCCGCCTGCCGGGCGCTGTCGGCCAGCTCCAGCGGGGTGACGATCCGGCCGTCACGCCCGAGGCGCAGGGCGAGGCGGCGCAGCGACGCCGGGTCGGGCGTGCGCAGGGTGATACGCAGTCCGCCGTCCGCAAGCTCATCCGCGGTGTCGTGCGGGTAGTACTCGGCGACCCAGCGGCCGCCGGGGCCGACCTCGACGACGACCTCGGGGTCCTCGGCCGCGGGCTGCACCAGCCCCTCGGACAGGTCCCGCAGCTCGGTCTCGGGCGGTGCGGACGGCTCGTCGAGGACCTTGATCTCGGCGACCCGGTCGAGCCGGAAGGTGCGGCGCGCCTCCGAGCGGTAGCACCAGCCCTCGACATAGGTGTGACCGACGCTGACCAGGCGGATCGGGTCGACCTCGCGCTCGGTGACCTCGTCGCGGGCCGGCGAGTAGTAGCGGATCCACAGCCTGCGGCGCTCCGAGATCGCCCGGTCGACGTCGGCGAAGACACCGCCCTCGGACTCGAAGGTCACCGACAGCCGGGAGCTGGCGCCGGCCGCCTCGCCGGCCGAGGCCTCCACCTTGGCGGTGGCGCGCAGCAGCGCCTGCCGGTCGCTCTCGCGCAGGCCCGGCAGGGTGGACACGGCCCGGGCGGCGACCAGCAGGGCGGTCGCCTCGTCGGCGGCGAGGCGCAGCGGCTCGGCCGCGTCCGCGCCGAGGGCGGCGGGGTTGTGCCACCAGATGCGCTCGCCGTCGGTGTCGATGTCGAGCAGATCGCCGCCGCGGAAGCTGGTGCCGCACATGGGCAGCAGGTCGAGGTCGGAGACCAGCTCGTCCTCGGTGATGCCGAACGCGCGGGCGACGTCCTCCACCCGGGCCCCGGGGCGCTCCCTGAGATAGGTCACCAGGGAGAGCATCCGCCGGGTCTGGTCGATGGCGTTCGTGGGCCTGATCGGTTTGCCGGCCACTGTCTTCTTCCGCTCCCCCTCAGCCCTTGGCCACGGCACGCAGCCGGTCCACCACGTCGGCCCGCAGCTCCGCGGGCTCCAGGACCACCACGTCCGGTCCGAACTCGACCAGCCAGGCATCCAGCCCGTGGCCGTACGGAATCTCCAACTCGTCCCAGCCGTCTCCGAGTTCCCGGACGGCGGCCGCCTTCGCCCGCAGGGGGTACCCCGAGCCGGAGCGCAGCCGGATCCGGGCGCTGCGGTCGGCGGTCTCACCGGCCCACCCGGCGACGGTCTCGCGGACGGTGACGACGTCCGGGACGGGGGCCGTGTAGCGGCCGCTGCGGGTGCGCACCTTGCCGGTGATCCGGGACAGCCGGAAGACCCGCTCGGCGCCGCGCTCCCGGTCCCAGCCCGCGAGGTACCAGTGGCCGCGCCAGCACTCCAGCGCCCACGGCTCCACCTGCCGGGCCTCGGGGTGGGCGGCGTTCGCCTTGCGGTACTCGAAGACGACGGGGCGGCGGTCGCGGCAGGCCAGCATCAGCGGCTCGAAGGCGGCCTCGTGCACGGGGATGCGCGGCTCCAGGGCGCCGTGCGCCTCGTAGGGGTCGACGTCCTCGGGCAGGCCGGCGGCGCGCAGCTTCTGCAGGGCGCCGCTGGCCGCGCCGGCCAGCCGGGCCTGCTGCCAGACCTTGGCGGCCAGGCCCAGGGCGGCGGCCTCCTCGGCGTCCAGCGTGATGGGCGGGAGGCGGTTGCTGTCACGGCGGGCCAGGTAGCCGACCTCGCCGTCGAGGTTCTCCACGGTCTCGATGACCAGGCCGAGCTCGCGCAGGTCGTCCTTGTCCCGCTCGAACATCCGGTTGAAGGAGTCGTCGCTGCCCGCTTCGAGATAGGCCTCGATGGATTCTCGAAGCTCACGCTTGCTGAGCGGCCGGCGCGTCCCCAGCAGACACAGCGCCAGGTTCATCAGCCGCTCGGCCTTGGCAATGGCCATCGACGCCCTTCCCTAAGGTGCTTCCGATCGTTGACCGTACCGCTCCGCGGGGCCGTGGCAAAAGCCGAGGCCCATGCCCGGACAGGCATGGGCCCCAGGTGATCGACTCCGGTCGGTCCTGCTCAGACGCCGAGCAGGTCGACCACGAAGATCAGGGTCTCACCGGGCTTGATGGCCGGGGTCGGGCTCTGGTCGCCGTAGGCGAGGTGGGCCGGGATGGTCAGCTGGCGACGGCCGCCGACCTTCATGCCCTGCACGCCCTTGTCCCAGCCGGCGATGACACGGCCCCCACCCAGCGGGAAGCGGAACGGCGTGCCACGGTTCCAGCTGGCGTCGAACTCCTCGCCCGTGCTGAAGGCGACACCGACGTAGTGCACGGTGACCGTCTGGCCGGCCTCCGCGACGGGGCCGTCGCCTTCCCAGATGTCCTTGATCTCGAGGTCCGCCGGGGGCTCGCCGCCCGGGAAGTCGATCTCGGGCTTGTCGATGCTCACGTCTTCAGCTCCTGCTCGTGTGTGGAAAGGCGAACACGCACAGTCTTACATTCCCGGCGATCACATCGCCGCGAGGATGTCGACCGAGAAGACCAGCGTCGAGTCCTTCTCGATGCCACTGCCCTGCGGCGGGTTGTCGCCGTACCCCAGCTCCGGCGGGATCACGATGAGGACCCGGCTGCCGACCTTCTTGCCGGTCAGACCCTGCGCCCAGCCCTTGACGACCTGCTGGAGCGAGAAGGAGGTCAGCGCCTTGCGGCTGTACGACGAGTCGAACTCCTTGCCGGTGTCCCAGAGCACGCCCTTGTACTGCACGAGCACGGTGCTGTCGGCGCTCAGCTCCTCGCCGTCGCCCTCGATCACGTAGGTCGCCACCAGTTCGGTCGGCGCGTCGGTCTTGGGGATCTCGATCGAGGGCGCCTTGCCGTCGGTGTTGGTGCCGACCTTGGGCAGGTCCGCGTCGTCCTGCGCGACGTCGGTGCCCTTGGCGGAGCTGCTCGCGTTGTACGTGTCCTCGATGTCGATGACGAAGACGAGCGTGTCGGTGCCCTTGATGCCCGCCTGGGGGTTGCCCTGCTCGCCGTACCCCCAGGTGGGCGGGACGGCCATCTCGACACGGCTGCCGGTCTTCTTGCCGGCCAGCCCGTAGCGCCAGCCGTCGATGATGCTGCCCTGGGAGAGCTGGATGAGCAGCGGCGTCTTGCGGTCGTAGGAGTTGTCGAAGACCTTCGCGCTGGACCAGATCTGACCCAGGTAGTTGGCCACGATGTAGTCGTTCTCCGCGACGGTGCGGCCGCCGCCCGCGATCACGGTCTTCACGGCGAGGTCCTTCGACGGCTCGCCGCTGCCCTTGGCCACCGTGGGCTTCTCGCCGAACTTCGTGCCCGCGGTGATCGCCGGCAGCGGTCCGTCGACGATCTTCGGTGACGGTGCCGCGGAGGGCGACGCCGGGTCCGAGGGCGACGCGGTGTCGCTGGCCTTGCCGGAGTCGGACCCTTCGTCGCCGCAGGCGGCGAGTGTGACCAGTCCAGCGGGAACGGCGATGAGCAGTGAGCGTCGGCGCACGGTGGGGGCCTCGTAATCGGTCGATCTTGTTGATGGCGTGCGCGCAACTCTACGGCGTGAGAAGGGCGCCGTACGGGAAACGTACGGCGCCCGTGTGGCGTTCCGGCTTCACTCGGAACACATGGCTCACATACCGGCGATCAGCTTCTCCACCCGGTCGTCCACGGAGCGGAACGGGTCCTTGCACAACACCGTCCGCTGGGCCTGGTCATTGAGCTTGAGGTGAACCCAGTCGACGGTGAAGTCCCGGCGCTGTTCCTGGGCCCTCCGGATGAAGTCGCCGCGCAGCCGGGCCCGAGTGGTCTGCGGCGGAACCGACTTGCCTTCGAAGATCTTCAAGTCGTTGCAGATCCGGGCGGCTTGACCCTTTTTCTCCAGCAGGTAGTAGAGGCCACGACGGCGGTGGATGTCGTGGTAGGCGAGGTCTATCTGGGCGACCCTCGGATTCGACATGGTCATGTTGTGCTTGGCCCGGTACCGCTCGATGAGCTTGTACTTCATGACCCAGTCGATCTCGGTGTCGATCCGGTCCAGGTCCTCGGCCTCGATGGCGTCGAGCGTGCGGCCCCACAGCTCCAGCACCTGTTCGACGATGCCGGTGCGGATGCCGCGCCGCTCGCAGAAGTCGACGGCCTTCTCGAAGTACTCGCGCTGCACCTCCAGCGCCGAGGCCTCCCGGCCGCTGGCCAGTCGCACCTTGCGTCGGCCCGTTATGTCGTGACTGACCTCGCGGATCGCCCGAATGGGGTTCTCCAGGGTGAGGTCACGCATCACCGTGCCCGCCTCGATCATGCGCAGCACCAGGTCGGTGGCGCCGACCTTGAGCAGCATGGTCGTCTCGGACATGTTCGAGTCGCCGACGATGACGTGCAGCCGGCGGTAGCGTTCGGCGTCCGCGTGCGGTTCGTCGCGGGTGTTGATGATGGGCCGGGAGCGGGTCGTCGCCGAGGAGACGCCCTCCCAGATGTGCTCGGCGCGCTGGCTGACGCAGTACACGGCGCCGCGCGGCGTCTGCAGCACCTTGCCGGCGCCGCACAGCAGCTGCCGGGTGACGAGGAACGGGATGAGGATGTCCGCCAGCCGGGAGAACTCCCCGTGGCGGGCCACCAGGTAGTTCTCGTGGCAGCCGTAGGAGTTGCCGGCGGAGTCGGTGTTGTTCTTGAAGAGGTAGACGTCGCCCGCGATTCCTTCCTCGTGCAGGCGTCGTTCCGCGTCCACCAGGAGTCCTTCGAGAATGCGCTCGCCGGCCTTGTCGTGGGTGACCAGTTCGATCACGTTGTCACATTCGGGTGTCGCGTATTCCGGATGCGAGCCCACGTCGAGATAGAGGCGGGCGCCGTTCCGCAGAAAGACATTGCTGCTGCGGCCCCATGACACGACACGGCGGAAGAGGTACCGCGCCACCTCGTCAGGCGACAGACGGCGCTGTCCCCTGAACGTGCACGTGACGCCGTACTCGTTCTCCAGCCCGAAAATGCGGCGGTCCATGACTGAACATTACGCCCGATCCCCTGAACTGAAACGGGGTTCGGCAGCACGATTTGGATCATTTTCCGATGAAGCCGCAACGACCGCCGTCCTGGCGGGAGCTGCGAGTACCCGCCCCGTGGCCAGCAGAACCAGCAACGACACGGCTCCCGCCGCACCGGGCACGGCGAAGCCCCACAGCGCCCCGCCCGACTCGACGACGGGCCCCGCCAGCCCCGTTCCGACCGAGGCACCCACGGTGAACGTCGTCACAAGCCAGGAGAAAGCCTCGGTGACGGTCCCTCGCGGAGCGTGCCGGTCGACGATGACGAAGGCGCACGCGATGGCGGGTGCGAGGAAGACGCCGGCCAGCCCGGACAGGGCGGTCATCGCGACAGGGCCGGGCATCAGCATCAGCGGCAGATAACAGACCGCCAGAAGCCCCACGAGCACGCGCAGTCGCCGTTCGGGGGAACCGGCCCACTCCCGCGCCCCGTAGCCGATCCCGCCGACCAGCGCGCCGAGCCCCAGGGCCGCCATCAGCCAGCCGTACACCGCGTCCCCGCCGCGGTCGTCCGCGTAGGACACCGCGGCTACCGTGATGGAGCCGAGCGCCACGCCGACGAACAGGAACGCGGCCAGCAGGGCCAGCAGCCCCGGTGAGCGCAGCGCGCCCAGCCAGTGCGCCTCGCGCGGCGCCGAGCGCCACGCGCGCGAGGGCGGCGACAGCACGACGGAGAGCGCGCCGAGCACCCCGACGACGTTCAGCACCAACAGCGCGACCTGCGCCGACCACAGGGACACGCAGAGCGTCACCAGCAGCGGCCCGACCGTGAACATGACTTCCTGGGCCACCGCGTCCATGGCGTACGCCCTGTGGATCTGGTCCTCGCGGCGCAGCACCGAGGGCCACAGCGCGCGCAGGCCGCCCTCCAGGGGCGGTGTGAAGAGCCCGGCGGCGGCGACGGCGGCGTAGGAGAGCGGCAGCGCCTCGGTGCCGCTGAAGGCGAAGCCGGCCATGGCGAGCGCCGAGAGCAGCGCGGCCGGCAGCTGGATCCGGGGCTGCCCGTGCAGGTCGACCAGCCGCCCCAGCAGGGGCTGGCCCACCGCGTTGGCGACGCCGTAGACGGCCGCCAGGGCGCCGGCCAGGCTGTAGGAGCCGCCCTCGGCGCGGATGAACAGCACGATCGCGATCGCGGCAGTGGCGTTGGGCAGCCGGCCCACGAGTGTGCCGGTCAGCAGCCTCGCGGCGTGCTTCGCCCTGAGGATCTCCCCGTATCCCGCGGCCATGACCCCGCCCTCCGCCGAAGTTTTACGTATAACGTCCATTGCCATACGTACCATGTGCGCTGTTCACGCGTCCAGGCGAAGCCCGGACCCCGCCCGACGAAGGAGCAGGCCGAGTGGCACGAGCCGGCACCCGCCCCACCAGCCGGGACGTCGCCGAGGCCGCCGGGGTCTCGCAGGCCGCCGTCTCGCTGGTGCTGGGCGAGAAGTGGCGCGGCCGCGTCTCGGAGGCGACGGCCGAGCGGGTCCGGGAGGCCGCCCGTGACCTGGGCTACCGCCCCAACCTGGCCGCCCGCAACCTGCGCCTCGGGCACACCCGCACGGTCCTGCTGGTCGTCCCCGCCCTCACCACCGAGTTCTTCGCCGGCGTCTACACCGGGGCCGCCCGCGTCGCCGCCGAGCACGGCTTCGGCGTGGTGCTCTACCCCTCCCCCGAGGGCATCGGGCCCGCGCGAAGCCCCTTCGCGTCCGCCCAGGCCGCCCTGGACGGCGTCATCGCCTCCTCCATGGCCGCCGACGCCCTCACCGCCATCCGAGGCGACCAGCTGCCCCTGGTGATGCTCGACAGCGACCCCACGGGCAGCCTGGGCGCGGCCACGGTCAACCTCGACATCGCCGACGGCGTCCGCCAGGTCACCGACCACCTGCTGGGCCTCGGCCACCGCCACTTCCTGCACCTGGCGGCCGACGTGCCGTCCTGGACCTTCGAGGTGCGCGCCCGGGAGCTCGCCGCACGCGTGGGAGCCGTCCCCGGTACGACCGTGCACACGGCCCGCGCGCCCATCTCCATCGACGACGCCCTGAGCGCCGCCGAGGGGGCGCTCGGGAGCCGCCCCGCCACCGCCGTCGTCTGCGACGACGACAAGCTGGCGGCGGGCGCCTACAAGGCCGTCCGGCGGCTGGGCCTGCGCGTCCCGGACGACATCTCCGTCACCGGCCTCGACGACCTCGCCCTGGCCACCGCGATCGATCCGGAGCTGACGACCGTGCGCCTGGACGCCGAGCTGTTCGGGGAACGCGGTATGCGGGCCCTGCTGGCGGTCCTGGAGGGCCGGGAGCCGGAGGGCGGGGACATCCCGGTCGAGCTGGTCGTACGGGGCTCCACGGCGCCGCCACCGGCGCTCTGAAACGCCGGATGCCCCGGCCGTCGGGACCGGGGCATCCGCAAGGGGATCGGGCGGGCCGAGACGCGGTCTACTCGTCCTCGCCGGCCTCGTCCTCGGCCTCCGCGGCGGACGAGGCCCCGCCGGCCTCCAGCAGTCGGCCGAGCTGTCGGCCGGTGATCCGCCTGAACTTGCGCTTCTGCGGGCGCGTCCGGTCCAGCACAGCCACCTCCAGGCGCTCGGCGGGGATCTCCCGCTCGCTGCCGTTGGTGTCACGGGACAGGGCCTGCACGGCCAGCTTGAGCGCCTCGGCGAGCGTCATGCCGTCCTCGTGGCGCTGGTCCAGATAGCCGCTGATCTGCTCGGCGTTGCCGCCCACCGCGACCGAGCCGTGCTCGTCCACGATCGAGCCGTCGTGCGGGAGCCGGTAGATCTGGTCGCCCTCGGGCGTCTCACCGACCTCGGCGACCACCAGCTCCACCTCGTACGGCTTCTCGGCCGCGCTGGAGAAGATCGTGCCCAGCGTCTGCGCGTAGACGTTGGCGAGGCCGCGGGCGGTCACGTCGTCGCGGTCGTAGGTGTAACCACGCAGGTCGGCGTAGCGGACACCGCCGATGCGCAGGTTCTCGTACTCGTTGTACTTGCCGGCGGCCGCGAAGCCGATCCGGTCGTAGATCTCGCTGAACTTGTGCAGCGCGCGGGACGGGTTCTCGCCGACGAAGACGATGCCGTCGGCGTACTGCAGCACGACCAGGCTGCGGCCCCGGGCGATGCCCTTGCGGGCGTACTCCGCCCGGTCGGCCATGGCCTGCTGAGGTGAGACATAGAACGGCGTCGACACCGGTTATCCGTCCCTTTCTGTCGAAGTCACTGGAGCACCCTCGGACACCAACGGCCGCCGGCTACAGCAGCGCGGCCCGCGGGCCGTCGGGCTGCTCCAGCCGGCGCTCCAGGATCGCGCGGGCGATCGTGGAGCCCTCGTCCTCGGTGAGCCGGCGGAATCCGTCCTCGGTGATCACGGTGACGATCGGGTAGATCCGGCGGGCGACATCGGGGCCACCGGTCGCCGAGTCGTCGTCTGCCGCGTCGTAGAGGGCCTGCACCACGAGGGTCGTGGCCTGGTCCTCGGTCAGGTCCTCACGGAAGAGCTTCTTCATGGCGCCGCGCGCGAAGATCGAGCCGGAGCCCGTGGCCGCGAAGCCCTGCTCCTCGGAGCGGCCGCCCGTCACGTCGTAGGAGAAGATGCGGCCCTTGCCCCGGTCCACGTCGTAGCCGGCGAAGAGCGGCACCACGGCGAGGCCCTGCATGGCCATGCCGAGGTTGGAACGGATCATGGTCGACAGCCGGTTCGCCTTGCCCTCCAGGGACAGCTGGGCGCCCTCGACCTTCTCGAAGTGCTCCAGCTCCAGCTGGAAGAGCTTGACCATCTCGACGGCCAGACCGGCGGTGCCGGCGATGCCGACGGCCGAGTACTCGTCCGCCGGGAAGACCTTCTCGATGTCGCGCTGCGCGATGACGTTGCCCATGGTGGCCCGGCGGTCGCCGGCGAGCACGACTCCGCCGGGGAACGTCACGGCCACGATCGTGGTGCCGTGCGGCGCCTCGATCACCCCCTGGGTGGGAGGCAGTTGCCGGTTGCCGGGCAGCATCTCCGGCTGGTGCCCGGCAAGGAAGTCCATGAAGGAGGAGGACCCAGGCGTCAGGAAGGCAGCTGGTAGACGCCCGGTGCTACGAGTGTTGGCTTCCACGCGTTTCCTTCCAAGTAGTCAGCAGCTCGGTACGCGGCTTCGGGACCGTCACTCGACATGCCGACGCCGGTATCGCAGTTGAAGCAAGGTACGCCACGGACCCTACCCGTCTCATGGCGGTGATCCACATGAACGGCGGAAGCCTTGCGGCAGATCACACGCAGGCGCGGGCGAAGGCCACGCGCGGCTCGGACCCACCGCACCGCGCGTGGCACCTCATTGGCGGGATGCCGGACACCCACACCCCCGTCGACCTTCGATTCGAAGGGCAAGTGGGTTTACTGCCCACCCTTTTGCACGAAGGAGCGCACGAAGTCCTCTGCGTTCTCCTCCAGGACGTCGTCGATCTCGTCCAGTACCGAGTCCACGTCGTCCGAGAGCTTCTCCTGCCGCTCCTTGAGGTCCTCCGAAGCCTGCGCCTCTGTCGCCTGCTCCTCGACCTCCTCGGTGGAACGCGTCGCCTTCTGCTGTCCGCCGCCGGTGTCCTTGGTCGCCATAACCCTCACCCCGCTCGGTTCGCCCGAATGTTCGACATCGCTGCCGATCGGTCATGATCAGACCCTACAAGCCGGGTCCGACAATGGCCCCGCAGTTTCTGCAACGTACGAGGGCCACCTCGATGATTCCCGGGCGCCAGGATTTCCACCCTGTGCGCCCGGCCCCGCCCGAGTACCCGCTCAGCCGCCGCTCAGGACCTTGACCAGGTCTTCCGCGGTGCGGCAGCGGTCCAAGAGCTCCTTGACGTGATTACGCGTTCCGCGAAGCGGTTCCAGGGTTGGAACGCGCTGCAGGGAGTCCCGGCCCGGCAGGTCGAAGATCACCGAGTCCCAGGAGGCCGCGGCCACGTCGTCGGCGTACTGCTCCAGGCAGCGTCCGCGGAAGTACGCGCGCGTGTCCTCCGGCGGCTTGGACTTCGCCCGCTCGACGTCCTCCTCGGTCAGCAGCCGCTTGATCCGGCCGCGCGAGGCCAGACGGTTGTACAGGCCTTTGTCGGGGCGTACGTCCGCGTACTGGAGGTCGACCAGGTGCAGCCGGGCGGCGTCCCAGTCGAGGCCGTCACGGCGCCGGTAGCCCTCCATCAGCTCCCGTTTGGCGACCCAGTCCAGCTCGCCGGACAGGCTCATCGGATCGTGCTCCAGCCGGTTGAGGGTGTCCTCCCAGCGCTGCAGGACGTCCTTGGTCTGCTCGTCGGCGTCCGCCCCGAAGCGCTCCTCGACGTACTTGCGGGACAGCTCGTAGTACTCCATCTGCAGCTGGACCGCGGTCAGCGTCCGGCCGCTGCGGAGCGTGACGAGACGCTTGAGCGACGGGTCGTGCGAAACCTGGTGCAAGGTGCGTACGGGCTGGTCGACGGCCAGATCGACGGCGATGAAGCCGTCCTCGATCATGGACAGCACCAGGGCCGTGGTGCCCAGCTTGAGGTAGGTCGAGATCTCCGACAGGTTCGCGTCGCCGATGATCACGTGCAGCCGGCGGTACTTCTCCGCGTCGGCGTGCGGCTCGTCGCGCGTGTTGATGATCGGGCGCTTCAGCGTCGTCTCCAGGCCTACCTCGACCTCGAAGTAGTCCGCGCGCTGGCTCAGCTGGAAGCCGTGCTCGTGCCCGTCCTGGCCGATGCCCACGCGCCCCGCTCCGGCGAAGACCTGCCGGGAGACGAAGAAGGGCGTCAGGTGGCGCACGATGTCCGAGAAGGGGGTCTCCCGCTTCATCAGGTAGTTCTCGTGCGTGCCGTAGGAGGCGCCCTTGTTGTCGGTGTTGTTCTTGTACAGGTGGATCGGCTGGGCGCCGGGCAGCTGGGCGGCCCGTTCCGCGGCCTCCGCCATGATCCGCTCACCGGCCTTGTCCCAGAGCACGGCGTCGCGGGGGTTGGTCACCTCCGGAGCGCTGTACTCGGGGTGCGCGTGGTCCACGTAGAGACGGGCCCCGTTGGTCAGGATGACGTTGGCGAGGCCGATGTCCTCGTCGGTGAGCTGGCTGGAGTCGGCGGCCTCACGGGCGAGGTCGAAGCCCCGTGCGTCGCGCAGCGGATTCTCCTCCTCGAAGTCCCAGCGGGCCCGACGGGCCCGGTGCATCGCCGCCGCGTAGGCGTTGACGATCTGGGACGAGGTGAGCATGGCATTGGCGTTGGGGTGGCCGGGGACGGAGATCCCGTACTCCGTCTCGATGCCCATTACTCGCCGTACGGTCATGCGGCCCTCCTTGCCCGGCGGTGCCCTCGGTCGTGGACGCCGCTCAGATACCGCTGGCGCTCGGTTGCGTGTGCGGTGCCCGTCCCCGCACTGCGCGATCCGGCGGTACGGAAGAGCCTAGAACGCCTTTGCGCTGGTGGGGAGATCATTTGCGTCATTGCTGTGCTCCAGCCGTGGCCCGAAAAACAGTCGGCTGCGGGTACCCGCTGAGGGCACCCGCAGCCGCCCTGCCTTTTACAGGTACTGACCCGTGTTCGCCACCGTGTCGATGGAGCGTCCGGTGTCCGCGCCCTGCTTTCCGGTGATGAGCGTACGGATGTACACGATCCGTTCGCCCTTCTTGCCGGAGATGCGGGCCCAGTCGTCCGGGTTGGTGGTGTTGGGCAGGTCCTCGTTCTCCTTGAACTCGTCCACGCAGGCCTGGAGGAGGTGGGAGACGCGCAGGCCCTTCTGGTTGTGCTCCAGGAAGTCCTTGATCGCCATCTTCTTGGCGCGTCCGACGATGTTCTCGATCATGGCGCCGGAATTGAAGTCCTTGAAGTACAGGACTTCCTTGTCACCGTTGGCGTACGTCACCTCGAGGAAGCGGTTTTCCTCGGACTCGGCGTACATGTGTTCCACAGCGGTCTGGATCATGCTCTGGACCGTCATGGACTTGTCGTCGCCGTGCTCGGTCACGTCGTCGGCATGCAGCGGAAGACGCTCGGTGAGGTACTTGCCGAAGATGTCCTTGGCCGCCTCGGCGTCCGGACGCTCGATCTTGATCTTCACGTCGAGCCGGCCGGGGCGCAGGATCGCGGGGTCGATCATGTCCTCACGGTTGGAGGCACCGATCACGACCACGTTCTGCAGGCCCTCCACACCGTCGATCTCGGCGAGCAGCTGCGGGACGATGGTGTTCTCCACGTCCGAGCTGACACCGGAGCCGCGGGTGCGGAAGAGGGACTCCATCTCGTCGAAGAAGACGATGACGGGGGTGCCCTCGCTGGCCTTCTCCCGGGCCCGCTGGAAGACGAGGCGGATCTGCCGCTCCGTCTCACCGACGTACTTGTTCAGCAGCTCGGGGCCCTTGATGTTGAGGAAGAAGCTCTTGCCGGCGGCCTGGCCGGTGACCTCGGCGACCTTCTTGGCCAGCGAGTTGGCGACGGCCTTGGCGATGAGCGTCTTGCCGCATCCGGGCGGCCCGTAGAGCAGCACGCCCTTGGGCGGGCGCAGTTCGTGCTCCTTGAACAGGTCCGGGTAGAGGTACGGCAGCTCGACCGCGTCGCGGATGGCCTCGATCTGGCCGCCGAGACCGCCGATCTGCTCGTAGCCGATGTCGGGGACCTCTTCGAGGACGAGCTCCTCGACCTCGCTCTTGGGAACGATCTCGTAGACGTAGCCGGAGCGCGGTTCGAGCAGCAGGGCGTCGCCGGGTCGGATGTTGACGTCCAGCAGCGGCTCGGCGAGCCGTACCACCCGTTCCTCGTCGGTGTGCCCGAGCACCAGGGCGCGCTCGCCGTCCTCCAGGATCTCCTTGAGGGTGACGATGTCCCCGACGCGCTCGTACTTCATGGCCTCGACCACGTTGAGCGCCTCGTTGAGCATTACTTCCTGGCCGCGCCGCAGGTCCTCGAGTTCGACGCTGGGGCTGACGTTCACGCGGAGCTTGCGGCCCCCCGTGAAGATGTCGGCGGTGTCGTCCTCGTTCGCCTGCAGGAAGACACCGAAGCCGGCCGGCGGCTGGGCGAGCCGGTCGACCTCTTCCTTGAGGGCCACGATCTGGTCGCGTGCCTCACGGAGCGTGTTGGCGAGTCGCTCGTTCTGAGCGGACACGCCGGCCAGGTTGGTCTGCAGCTCGACGATCCGCTCTTCGAGAATCCTCGTGTGCCGCGGAGAGTCGGCGAGCTTGCGTCGCAGGACGGCGATCTCCTGCTCAAGGTAGGCAATCTGCCCGGCCGGGTCGTCGGACCCGCGTCCCGGGCGGATGCCGCGGTTCATGTCGTCGTCGTGGGCTGCCACGGTCCTCACCTCCTCCAAGGGGAGCTGGACGCTTCCAGACCCTACCTGGGTGGGTGTCGATTGAAACCCCTAGATCACAAAGACTGTCGGGGTGTGTCCGATCTTCACCCTTGCGCTCTCCCTCACGCCAGGGGAATACCCAGCGAACGGGATACGAAAGCGAGCGAGGGTAGGGTCGAAGCGTTCAACACCCGTCAGAGCTGGCCGGATTCCCGTACGGCCGGGCGGGCAATCGGCAGGAGAGGTGACCGTGCAGCAGGAGGCCGGAGTCGACGGCGAGGCACTCGAGGTCTGGATCGATCAGGATCTCTGTACCGGCGACGGCATCTGCGCCCAGTACGCCCCCGAGGTGTTCGAGCTGGACATCGACGGCCTGGCCTACGTGAAGGGCACGGACGACGAGCTGTTGCAGGCCCAGGGGTCCACAACGCCCGTACCGCTGCCGCTCCTCACTGATGTGATCGACTCGGCGAAGGAGTGTCCGGGCGACTGCATCCATGTGCGACGGATTTCGGACAGGGTCGAGGTCTACGGCCCGGACGCAGAGTGACTGGAACGGCACGTCGCGTTACGACTGTCTGATTTCTCACGCACCCGGGTCGCGTGCGTCAGACGCTCCGGGCGTCGGCGGGTGACGAGCGGACGAACGCACCGTTGCCCCACTGCCACTTCGCGTCCTCCTCCACGTCCGGACAGCAGGTCGGGACGTCCGAGGAGGAGTAGCCGAGCAGCGTCGCGAGGACGACTCCGTCGCGGACGGCGAAGTCGCGGACGGTGGACCGGTCCTTGGGGTCGACGAGCGTGGCCACCACACGGGGGCGGATCGCGCCGTCGCCCTGGGTGAGGACGTACACACCGTCGGGGGGTGTGCTCATGCCCGCGTCGCAGTGCACCACGGCGACGGTTTCCGGCCGCCCGTCCCCGTCGAGGTCCCCGGACGCCTTCCTCTCCACCACGGCCTTCACGGGCCCGCATTCGAGGGGGAAGGCGACGCCCTCGGTGGCGGGCGGCGCGGCGGCCGGCCGGACCGGGCGGCCCGGCGCCTGGGCGGCGGTCGCCGAGTCCGGCGGCAGCAGGGACGACAGGGCGACGACACCGGCGACCGCGGTCGCGGTGGCGACCCAGTGGATCGGCCGGGTGTGCGTGTGAGCCAGTTCCGGAACGGCGGGTTGCTGCACTAGGAGTGTCTCCTGTGAGGGCTGTGCCGGTGGGGGTGGCCAGCATGGTGCCACACGTCACAGTGTTGGGGAACGGCGGGGGTCGGCCCTTGTGAGGTGGGGGTCTGCCGGTACGTCAACGTGACGGCGCCGTGGCCGCGTTCCCTGCGGTCTGCGGGAACTCGGCCACGGCGCCGTCACGTTGTACGCGGCACGGGGCCGCCTCAGCGGCCCATGCCTCCGTCGGCGTTGGGGCCGGAGTAGTCCTCGCCGTAGGCGCCCTTGGCGGGGCGGCGGCGGCGCATGGGCGGCTCGACGCCGTCGGCGAGGCGGCGGGCGGTGAGGAGGAAGCCGGTGTGGCCGATCATCCGGTGGTCCGGGCGGACGGCGAGGCCCTCGACGTGCCAGTTGCGGATCATCGTCTCCCAGGACGTCGGCTCGTTGAAGCAGCCGATCTCGCGGATGGACTCGACGGTCCGGGCGAGCTGGGTGGTGGTCGCGACGTAGCAGCACAGGATGCCGCCGGGCACGAGCGCCTTGGAGACGGCCTCCAGGCACTCCCACGGGGCGAGCATGTCGAGGATGACGCGGTCGACGTCGGTGTCCGACAGGTTGTCCTGGAGGTCGCCGACGGTGAGCTGCCAGGCCGGGTGCGGGCCGCCGAAGTAGCGCTCCACGTTGGCCTGGGCGATCTCGGCGAAGTCCTCGCGGCGCTCGTAGCTGTGCAGCATGCCCTGGTCGCCGATGGCCCGCAGCAGGAAGCTGCTGAGCGACCCCGAGCCGACGCCGGCCTCCACGACGCGCGCGCCGGGGAAGATGTCGGCGAAGGACAGGATCTGCCCCGCGTCCTTGGGGTAGACGACTGCTGCCCCACGGGGCATGGACAGGACGTAGTCGGGGAGCAGGGGGCGCAGCGCGAGGTAGGCGACGTTTCCGGTGGTGCGGACAACGCTGCCCTCGGGAGCGCCGATCAGTTCGTCGTGCGGGAAGGAACCCTTGTGGGTGTGGAAGTTCTTCCCGGCCTCGAGCGTGAACGTGTAGTGGCGGCCCTTGGGGTCGGTCAGCTGAACCTGGTCCCCGACCTTGAAGGGCCCGCGCCTGCGGGCGGCACCGGTCGGTTCGGACATGTGAACAGCCTACCGGCGATTACGGGGGCCGCCGACCACTAGGCGGGCCTGGCCATGGCCTTGACGAAGGCCCGCTCGACGTCCGCGGCGGACAGCACGCCGTAGATCTCCCCGGTGTCCTCGACCACCAGGTACTCGGTCGCGGGGGTGGCCCGGAGCACCTCCAGAAGGTCCTCGCCCGCCAGCTCGGCCGAGACCCGCATGCCGTCGGCGATGTCCTGGGCGAGGCCGCTCACCGCGACCCAGGGGCGGCGGTGTTCGGGTACGCCGACGATCGCGGCCTCGCGCACCAGCGAGACCGGGTCGCCGTCGGCGTCGACGACGACCAGCGCGCGGGCGCCGGCGGCGTTGGCACGCCGCAGGGCCTCCGAGAGGGGGGTGTCGCTCTCGACCGGCACCGCGCGCCGGGTGAGCGCGCGGGCGCGCAGTTCGGGGAGGTGCTCGCGCAGCCGGGCGACGCGCAGGCTGTTGCCGGCGCCGGTCCAGATGATCGCGGCGAGGATGGCGGCCAGCAGGGCGTCCATGACGGTGTCCATGCCGACGTTGTCCACGGCGTCGCGGCCGAGCGCCCCGGACTGGGTGAGCAGCGGGAGCCCGATCAGGACGGAGACGGCCAGGGCGCGGCCGACCCAGGCGGCGGCGACGGTGCCGCTCATCGGCCTGCCGGTGATCTTCCAGACGACGGCGCGGAGCATACGGCCGCCGTCGAGGGGGAGGCCGGGCAGGAGGTTGAAGGCGGCCACGATGAGGTTGGAGATCATCAGGCCGGCCAGCAGCACGCCGGGGACCGTGCCTGGCTCGACCGGCTGCAGGGCGAGGTAGAACAGGCCGGCCAGCACGAGGGAGAGCAGCGGGCCGACGAACGCGAGGACGAACTCCCGGCCCGGTGTCTCGGCCTCCTTCTCGATCTCGGAGACCCCGCCGAAGAACTGGAGCTGGATACGGCGCACCGGCAGCTTGTAGCGCAGGGCCGCCACGGTGTGCGCCAGCTCGTGCACGAGCACGGAGGCGTAGAAGGCGACGGCGAAGAAGAGGGAGACCAGATAGCGGGCGGCGCCCAGCTCGGGCAGCACGCGCTCCAGCTGCCCGCCGAACACCCAGGTGATCAGGGCGGCCACCAGGAACCAGCTGGGCGCCACGTACACCGGCACCCCGAAGGGGCGTCCCATCAGCAGCCCGCCACGCGGCTCCGGGGTGCGCTGGGGGCCGGCCTTTTTTCCGGGGGCGGAGTGGGCGAGCGTGCGGTGGGCCGGGTGGGCGTCCGAGGCGCCGGAGTGGTCGTGACGGTCGCCGCCCGGCTGGTCGTGGATGCCCTGTTCGTCGGGGTGGGCGGGCGGTCGGCTGGTGTCGTCCGGCCCGTTCGGCTGATCTTCGCCGGCGCGGGCCTCCGTGGCCGCGCCGGCGGGGTCCGGCTCGGTGCCGGCCGACTCGGGCGTGGGCGGGTCCGGGGGTGTGGAGTCCGGGCGTGCGGAGTCCGAGACCGGGGCCGTACGGTCTGGCTGGTGCCGGTGCGGCTCGTCGGTGTCCGGCCGCGGCTGCCCGCTCCCGCCGCTCTCGTCCACGGTGTCCCCTCGTTCGCAGCGTCTCCCGCGCCTGCCGGGCGGAAGGGTCTCGGGTCGATGGTATGCGTCCGTCGGGGCACGTTCCGCCCCGGCACCCCCTCCGTTTTCCCCGTCGTCGCCCCGCCAGGACCCACGGCTGGGTCACTGTCAGTGGCGGGCCGTAGGGTCTGTGGGCATGGACACCAGCACCGAGGGCGCGGCGCAGCAGCCCCCAAGCGGCGGGAGGGCCGAGGCGGCGGAAGCGCATCCGTCCGTCACGGTCGAGCCTACGACCCGGAGCGCGACGGCGGCGGTGACGGCCAAGGCCGAGGCCGCCACCACGACAGCGGTCACCGGGCCCGTCGCCATAGCGCCCACCTCGCTCTCCCCCTCGCGTGCCGGCGACTTCATGCAGTGCCCGCTGCTGTACCGGTTCCGGGTGATCGACCGGCTGCCCGAGAAGCCCAGCGCGGCGGCGACCCGGGGCACCCTGGTCCACTCGGTCCTGGAGCGCCTCTTCGACGCCCCCGCGGCGGAGCGCACCCCGCCGCGCGCCAAGTCGCTCGTCCCCGGCCAGTGGCAGCGGCTGCGTGAGGCCAGGCCGGAGGTGGAGGAGCTGTTCGCCGACGATCCGGAGGGCGAGCGGCTGGCCGGCTGGCTGACGGAGGCGGAGCAGCTCGTCGAGCGCTGGTTCACGCTGGAGGATCCGACGCGGCTGGAGCCAGCCGAGCGGGAGCTGTTCGTCGAGACGGAGCTGGACTCGGGGCTGCGGCTGCGCGGGATCATCGACCGGGTCGACGTGGCGCCGACCGGCGAGGTCCGGATCGTCGACTACAAGACGGGCAAGGCACCCCGGCCCGAGTACGCCGAGGGTGCCCTGTTCCAGATGAAGTTCTACGCGCTGGTCGTCTGGCGGTTGAAGAAGGTGATCCCGCGCCGGCTGCAGCTCGTCTATCTCGGCAGCGGTGACGTGCTGACGTACGACCCGGTCCGCGCCGACCTGGAGCGGGTCGAGCGCAAGCTGCTGGCGCTGTGGGAGGCGATCCGCCAGGCCACCGAGACCGGCGACTGGCGGCCCCGCCCGACCAAGCTGTGCGGCTGGTGCGACCACCAGGCCCACTGCCCGGAGTTCGGCGGCACTCCCCCGCCCTACCCCCTGCCGGTGCCCCCGGCCGCCGGCGTCCTGCCCGCCCCGACGAGGGCGCCGGAATCGCCCGCGGTGGAGCAGGGCAGAATGGGGCCGGACTAGCGAAGGAGACTTACGTGGCCATCCGCGTCCTACTGGTCGACGACCAGCCGCTGCTGCGTACGGGCTTCCGGATGATCCTGGAGGCCGAGCAGGACATCGCGGTCGTCGGCGAGGCCGGAGACGGCCTCCAGGCACTCGACCAGGTGCGGGCGCTGCAGCCCGACGTGGTGCTGATGGACATCCGCATGCCACGGATGGACGGCGTGGAGGCGACCCGGCAGATCACCGGCCCCGGCCGGGACGGCCCGGCCAAGGTGCTGGTGCTGACCACCTTCGACCTCGACGAGTACGTGGTGGAGGCCCTCAAGGCCGGAGCCAGCGGTTTCCTGCTCAAGGACGCCCCGGCCAACGAGCTGGTGCAGGCTATCCGGGTCGTCGCGAACGGCGAGGCGATGCTCGCCCCGAGCATCACGCGCCGGCTGCTCGACAAGTACGCCACGCATCTCCCGTCCGGCGAGGAGCCGGTGCCGGACGCCCTCGGCACGCTCACCGAGCGCGAGGTCGAGGTGCTGAAGCTGGTCGCGCGCGGCCTGTCGAACGCCGAGATCGCCGCAGACCTGTTCGTCAGCGAGACCACGGTCAAGACGCACGTGGGACATGTCCTCACCAAGCTCGGGCTGCGCGATCGGGTGCAGGCCGCGGTGTACGCGTACGAGAGCGGTCTGGTGCGCCCCGGCGCGCAGTGACCGGACCCGCCGAACGCCGAGGGCGCCCGCTTCCTCCGGGAAGCGGGC
>NZ_JBFBJT010000027.1:0-62763 GCF_040686175.1 Streptomyces sp. NPDC086077
CGGCACCATCCTCGGCTCGGTCAACTTCATCACCACCATCATCTGCATGCGCGCCCCCGGCATGACGATGTTCCGCATGCCGATCTTCACCTGGAACGTGCTGCTGACCGGTGTCCTGGTCCTGCTCGCCTTCCCGGTCCTGGCGGCGGCGCTGTTCGCCCTGGAGGCGGACCGCAAGTTCGGTTCCCACGTCTTCGACGCGTCCAACGGCGGAGCGTTGCTCTGGCAGCACCTCTTCTGGTTCTTCGGGCACCCGGAGGTGTACATCATCGCGCTGCCGTTCTTCGGCATCGTCAGTGAGGTCGTCCCCGTCTTCTCCCGCAAGCCGATGTTCGGCTACTCGGGTCTGATCGCGGCGACCATCGCGATCGCGGGTCTGTCCGTGACGGTGTGGGCCCACCACATGTACGTCACCGGTGGTGTGCTGCTGCCGTTCTTCGCCTTCATGACGTTCCTCATCGCCGTCCCGACCGGTGTGAAGTTCTTCAACTGGCTCGGCACGATGTGGAAGGGCTCGCTGTCCTTCGAGACACCGATGCTCTGGGCGACCGGCTTCCTGATCACCTTCACCTTCGGTGGTCTGACCGGTGTCATCCTGGCCTCGCCGCCGTTGGACTTCCACGTCTCCGACTCGTATTTCGTGGTGGCGCACTTCCACTACGTCGTCTTCGGCACCGTCGTCTTCGCGATGTTCTCCGGCTTCCACTTCTGGTGGCCGAAGTGGACCGGCAAGATGCTCGACGAGCGGCTCGGCAAGATCACCTTCTGGACGCTGTTCATCGGCTTCCACGGCACCTTCCTGGTCCAGCACTGGCTGGGCGCCGAGGGCATGCCGCGCCGGTACGCCGACTACCTGGCGGCCGACGGCTTCACCGCCCTGAACACGATCTCGACGATCAGCTCGTTCGTGCTCGGCCTGTCGGTCCTGCCGTTCTTCTACAACGTGTGGAAGACGGCCAAGTACGGCAAGCCGGTCGGCGTCGACGACCCCTGGGGCTACGGTCGCTCGCTGGAGTGGGCGACCTCCTGCCCGCCGCCGCGGCACAACTTCCTCACCCTGCCGCGGATCCGCAGCGAATCCCCGGCGTTCGACCTGCACCACCCCGACATCGCCGCGCTCGAGGAGCTCGGTCATGGCGGGCACGGTGCCAGCGCCCTGGCGGGTAGCAAGGAGGCCGGTAAGTGAAGATCCAGGGCAAGATGTTCATGTGGCTGAGCGTCTTCATCCTGGCCATGGCGATCGTCTATGGCTTGTGGTCGAAGGAGCCGGCCGGCACCACCGCCCTCTTCCTGGCTTTCGGTCTGTCCATCATGATCGGCTTCTACCTGGGCTTCACGGCCCGGCGGGTCGACGTGGGTGCCCAGGACAACAAGGAGGCCGACGTCGCGGACGACGCGGGCGAGCTGGGCTTCTTCAGCCCGCACAGCTGGCAGCCGCTGTCCCTCGGCATCGGTGGCGCCCTCGCCTTCCTGGGTGTCGCGGTCGGCTGGTGGCTGCTGTACTTCTCCGCCCCGCTGATCCTGATCGGCATCTGGGGCTGGGTCTTCGAGTACTACCGCGGTGAGAGCCGCACCCAGTAGGGCGTGCCGAGCGCTCAAGGAGCCCGGTCTCTCCGTCAGGAGGGTCCGGGCTCCTTCGTTCTGCACGTTTCACACCCACGGTGTCCCTCGTCCGGATGACTCACCGCGCCGAGATTGACGAATCTTCCTAGCGTGAAGCCATGAGCCACTCCTCGCGCACCCGCAGAATCGCCGGTTGCACGCTGGTGGTGATCGCCCTCGGCGCGGGCGTCACCGCCTGCAGCAGCGACGGCAACCCGCTGTCCGCCACGCCGTACGACGCGGCGGAGCACATCTCCTTCAACGGCCCCACCAAGGCCGGCAAGAAGGCGGACCCGGACAAGCCCCTGGAGATCACCTCCGAGGGCTCCGAGGGCCGGATCACGGACGTCACGGCCGTGGACGCCGTCGGACGCCACGTCTCGGGCGAACTCTCCGCCGACGGGGGCCGCTGGCACAGCACCTCTCCGCTGGCCGCCAACGCCCACTACACGGTCCGGGTGAGCACCGAGGACGAGGACGGGGCACCCGGCCGACGGGTCGTCACCTTCGACACCGGCAAGCCCCGCACCCAGAAGCGACTCGACGTCACCTTCGGCCCAGAGGCGGGCAAGTACGGCGTGGGCCAGCCCATCACGGCCGACCTGAGCCAGCCCGTCAAGGACAAGGCGCAGCGCGCGATCGTCGAACGCGGCCTGAAGGTGGACTCCAGCATCGTCGTGGAGGGCTCCTGGCACTGGGTCGACGACAAGAAACTCCACTACCGGCCCAAGGAGTACTGGCCCGTCAACGCCACCCTCCAGGTGCGCAGCAACCTCGACGGCATCAAGATCAGCGACCGGCTGTGGGGCGGTACCGCGAAGCCCCTGAAGATCACCACGGGGGACCGGATCGTCGCCGTGGCGGACGGCGGCAGCCACTACATGACGATCTACAAGAACGACAAGGAGATCAACTCCATCCCGATCACCATGGGCAAGCCCGGCTTCGAGACCCGCAACGGGGTCAAGGTGGTCATCGGCAAGGAGTACTTCGTACGCATGCGCGGCACCACCGTCGGCATCGCCGACGGCACGTCCGAGTCGTACGACCTGCCCGTCTACTACGCCACCCGGGTGACCTGGAGCGGCGAGTACGTGCACGCCGCCCCCTGGTCGGTCGGCGACCAGGGCTCCGCCAACGTCAGTCACGGCTGCGTCGGCATGAACACCAGCAACGCCTCATGGTTCTACGAGACCGTCCGCCCCGGCGACATCGTCCAGGTGGTCAACTCCTACGGCAAGACGATGGAGCCGTTCGGCAACGGCTTCGGCGACTGGAACGTCGAGTGGGCGAACTGGCGCAAGGGCAGCGCCCTGGTCACCGGCGACCCCGAGGGCCCCGCGGAGACGGAGCGGGTCAGGCTGCAGCCCCAGACCGTCTGAGGCCCGGCGGAGCAAGCCCCTCAGGGGCGCGGGGAAACCACGCGACAGGCCACACAGGGCCCGCAGCCGCCCGCAACCTGTCGCCCCCACCCCCTCAGGCGCTCGCGAGCTTCTTCTGCCGCAGCAGGGCGGCCAGGGCGTTCGCGAACTCCACCGGCTCCACAGGCAGGGTCACCGCGGCGTCGGCCCGGCTCCACGTGGCCAGCCAGGCGTCCTGCGGCCGCCCGATGAGCAACAGCACCGGCGGGCAGGCGAACACCTCGTCCTTGATCTGCCGGCAGACCCCCATGCCCCCCATGGGCACGGCCTCACCGTCCAGGACGCAGACGTCGATCCCGCCCTTGTCCAGCTCCTTGAGGACGGCGGCGGGGGTGGCACACTCCACGTACTCCACCACCGGAACGTCCGGCGCGGGCCGCTTCCCCGCGGCCAGCCGCACCTGGGCGCGGGTGTTGGAGTCGTCGCTGTAGACCAGCACCGTGGCGGTCGGGTGCATGCTTCCTCCGAGACGTCGGCGTCGTACGCAAAGGCCGGGACGGAACGGCCCGATGCGGCGGATGCTACTCCCTTGAACACCTCGTCAACACCGGTTCGCACACGCCTTCCCTGGGCCATCCGGGCAGTACACACGCTGCGGACACTCCGAACGGCACCCCCCGGAGTGAGGGCGGGATAAGCGACCGACATAATGTCGGTCGTGGCGACAGCAACGACAGTAGATACCGGGCACGCGCACCCGTCGGTCAACCGGCCGAACCTCACCAGCGTCGGAACCATCATCTGGCTGAGTTCCGAGCTGATGTTCTTCGCGGCCCTCTTCGCGATGTACTTCACCCTGCGATCGGTGACCGGTCCCGAGTTCTGGCACGAGAAGGCCTCTGCCCTGAACTTCCCGTTCTCGGCGACCAACACCACGATCCTGGTGCTCTCCTCCCTCACCTGCCAGCTCGGTGTGTTCGCCGCCGAGCGCGGTGACGTGAAGAAGCTCCGGATGTGGTTCATCGTCACCTTCGTGATGGGTGCGATCTTCATCGGCGGCCAGGTCTTCGAGTACACCGAGCTGGTGAAGCACGAGGGCCTCTCGCTCTCCTCCGACCCGTACGGCTCGGTCTTCTACCTGACCACCGGCTTCCACGGCCTGCACGTGACGGGCGGACTCATCGCCTTCCTGCTGGTCCTCGGCCGTACCTATGCGGCTCGGAGGTTCACCCACGAGCAGGCGACCGCCGCCATCGTCGTGTCCTACTACTGGCACTTCGTCGATGTCGTCTGGATCGGCCTCTTCGCCACGATCTACATGATCAAGTAGCCGGGACCCGTTCCCGCGCATTCCAGAAGACTCGACGCAGAAGATCCTGACACCGGGGTAATCCGTGAAAAAGCTCTCCGCACGACGACGCCATCCGCTGGCGGCGGTCGTCGTCCTACTCCTTGCGCTGGCGGCCACTGGGGGGCTGTACGCCGTGTTCGCGCCCGCGGACAAGGCGCAGGCCGACGAAACGGCCCAGTCCCTCGCCATCGACGAGGGCAAGAAGCTCTACGCCGTCGGCTGCGCCAGCTGTCACGGCACCGATGGTCAGGGCACCTCCGACGGTCCCAGCCTGGTGGGCGTGGGCGCCGCGGCCGTCGACTTCCAGGTGGGCACCGGCCGCATGCCGGCGGCGACCTCCCAGGGCGCCCAGGTGCCGAAGAAGAAGGTCATCTACACGCAGGCCGAGATCGACCAGCTCGCGGCCTACGTCGCCTCGCTCGGCGCCGGGCCGAACATCCCGACCAAGGAGCAGTACGGCACGGAGGGCGCGGACATCGCCGAGGGTGGCGAGCTGTTCCGCACCAACTGCGCGCAGTGCCACAACTTCACCGGCAAGGGCGGTGCGCTCACTGAGGGCAAGTACGCGCCGTCCCTGGAAGGCGTCGACCCGAAGCACATCTACGAGGCCATGCAGACCGGCCCGCAGAACATGCCCTCCTTCCCCGACACGACGCTGTCCGAGCAGAACAAGAAGGACATCATCGCGTACCTGGAGGCGGTCAACAGCTCCACGACGGAGAGCCCCGGCGGTCTGGAGCTGGGCGGCCTCGGGCCGGTCAGTGAGGGCCTGTTCGGCTGGATCTTCGGTCTCGGTGGCCTGATCGCCGTCGCCGTGTGGGTCGCCGCCCGGACCGCAAAGGCCAAGAAGTCATGAGTAGCCAAGACATTCCAGAAGAGAAGCTGCCCGCGGAGCGGGCCGGCGCGGTCGACGTCGCCGACGAGAAGAACCCGTTCGCAGACCCCGGTCTGCCCCCGCACGAGCACCGGGTCCAGGACATCGACGAGCGGGCAGCCAAGCGGTCCGAGCGCGCGGTGGCCATGCTGTTCACGCTGTCGATGCTGGCCACGGTGGCCTTCATCGCCGCGTTCGTGGCGGTGCCGGTCGACAAGGCCGTCTACGTCTGGCCGCTCGGCCACGTCAGCGCCCTGAACCTCGCGCTCGGCCTGACCCTGGGCCTGGCGCTGTTCTGCATCGGCGCGGGCGCGGTCCACTGGGCCCGCACCCTGATGTCCGACGTGGAGATCGCCGACGAGCGTCACCCGATCGAGGCCTCCCCCGAGGTCCGCGCGAAGGTCCACGCGGACTTCAAGCAGGGTGCCAAGGAGTCCGCGCTCGGCCGTCGCAAGCTGATCCGCAACACGATGTTCGGCGCGCTCACGCTGGTACCGCTGTCCGGCGTCGTCCTGCTGCGCGACCTGGGTCCGCTGCCCGAGGACAAGCTCCGCCACACCCTGTGGAAGAAGGGCAAGCTCCTCGTCAACATGAACACGAACGAGCCGCTGCGTCCCGCGGACGTCATCGTCGGTTCGCTCACGTTCGCCAAGCCCGAGGGCCTGGAGGAGCACGACCACGACTTCCAGAACGAGATCGCCAAGGCGGCCCTGATGATCGTGCGGCTGCAGCCGGGCGACATCAAGGACAAGCGCGAGCTCGAATGGTCGCACGAGGGCATCGTGGCGTACTCGAAGATCTGCACCCACGTCGGTTGCCCGATCTCGCTGTACGAGCAGCAGACGCACCACGTGCTGTGCCCCTGCCACCAGTCCACCTTCGACCTGTCCGACGGTGCCCGGGTCATCTTCGGCCCCGCCGGCCACGCCCTTCCGCAGCTGCGGATCGGCGTGAACGACGAGGGTTACCTCGAGGCGCTCGGCGACTTCGAAGAGCCCGTCGGTCCTGCATTCTGGGAGCGCGGATGAGCACTACGACCACTTCCGATTCCCGCTCTCGCGGGAAGGCGCCGGCCGGCGAACGCGTCGCCGACTGGGCCGACGGCCGGCTGGGGATCTACTCCCTGGCCAAGGCCAACATGCGCAAGATCTTCCCGGACCACTGGTCCTTCATGCTGGGCGAGATCTGCCTGTACAGCTTCATCATCATCATCCTCACGGGTGTGTACCTGACGCTGTTCTTCCACCCGTCGATGAACGAGGTGGAGTACCACGGCAGCTACGTCCCGCTGCAGGGCCAGCTGATGTCGGAGGCGTTCGCCTCGACCCTGGACATCAGCTTCGACGTGCGCGGCGGTCTGCTGATCCGGCAGATCCACCACTGGGCGGCGATCATCTTCCTCGCCGGCATGTTCGTGCACATGATGCGCGTCTTCTTCACCGGCGCGTTCCGCAAGCCGCGTGAGATCAACTGGCTGTTCGGCTTCCTGCTGTTCGTCCTTGGCATGTTCACCGGTTTCACCGGCTACTCGTTGCCGGACGACCTGCTCTCCGGCACCGGTGTCCGCTTCACCCAGGGCGCGATCCTGTCCGTGCCGATCGTCGGCACGTACATCTCGATGTTCCTGTTCGGCGGGGAGTTCCCCGGGACCGACTTCGTCGCCCGGTTCTACTCGATCCACATCCTGCTGCTGCCCGGCATCATGCTCGGGCTCGTGGTCGGCCACCTGATCCTGGTCTTCTACCACAAGCACACGCAGTTCGCGGGCCCCGGCAAGTCGAACAAGAACGTCGTCGGCATGCCGCTGCTGCCGGTCTACACGGCCAAGGCCGGAGGCTTCTTCTTCCTGGTCTTCGGTGCCATCTCGGCCCTGGCCGGCATCGCGTCGGTCAACCCGATCTGGGTCCTCGGCCCGTACCGGCCGGACCAGGTGTCCACGGGCGCCCAGCCCGACTGGTACATGGGCTTCGCCGAAGGCCTCGTCCGCGCCATGCCCGGCTGGGAGATCAACTTCTGGGGCCACACACTGGTCCTGGGTGTGTTCGTCCCGCTGGTGCTGTTCGGGTTGTTCCTCGGCGTGATCGCCGTGTACCCCTTCATCGAGTCGTGGGTCACCGGCGACAAGCGCGAGCACCACATCCTGGACCGCCCGCGCAACGCCCCGACCCGTACGGCCTTCGGCGTCGCCTGGGTCACCGGCTACATGATCATGCTGATCGGTGGTGGCAACGACATCATCGCCACGCACTTCCATCTGTCGATCAACGCGGTCACCTGGTTCGTCCGGATCGGCTTCTTCGCCGGACCGGTCCTCGCCTTCGTCGTCACCAAGCGGATCTGCCTCGGCCTGCAGCGCCGGGACAAGGACAAGGTGCTGCACGGGCGGGAGACCGGCACCATCAAGCGTCTGCCGCACGGTGAGTTCATCGAGGTCCACGAGCCGCTCAGCCAGGAGGCGCTGTACACGCTCACGGCACACGAGCAGTACCAGCCGGCCGAGATCGGCCCGGCGGTCGACGAGAACGGCGTCGAGCGCAAGGTGACGGGCACCGAGAAGCTGCGCGCCAAGCTCAGCAACTCCTACTACGGTGAGGACGCCCAGATCCCCAAGCCCACCGTCGATGAGTACAAGGAGATCACGAGCGGCCACGGCCACCACTGATCGCCGCACTCGCCACGCCACGGCGAAGGGCCCCGTCCGATGTTCGGACGGGGCCCTTCGCCGTGCCCGGGGCTGGATAGGGTGGACCCAGTTCGAGACACGTGTCCCGTACGACGGGACTGGACCAGGAGCGGCTCATGAGCGCTGTGACCCCCGCTGGAGGCGACACCGCGGCGGGCCGCTCCTGGCCCGCCCTGCTGAACGGCTTGCTGGACGGCCGTGACCTGAGCGCCGACGACACCGCTTGGGCGATGGACCTGATCATGCGGGGCGAGGCGACGGACGCGCAGATCGCCGGCTTCGCGGTGGCGCTGCGGGCCAAGGGCGAGACCGTCGAGGAGATCAGCGGGCTCGTGCGCACGATGTACGAGCACGCGAACGTCATCGAGGTGCCGGGCGAGACGGTCGACATCGTCGGGACCGGCGGCGACGGCGCGAAGACGGTGAACATCTCCACCATGTCGGCGATCGTCATCGCCGGTACGGGCGCGAAGGTCGTCAAGCACGGCAACCGGGCCGCGTCCTCCGCCTCCGGGGCCTCCGACGTGCTGGAGAAGCTGGGCGTCAACCTGCAGCTGACACCGCGGCGGGTCGCCGAGGTCGCCGAGGAGGCGGGGATCACCTTCTGCTTCGCGGTGAAGTTCCACCCGGCGCTGCGTCATGTGGCCGCCGCGCGAGGCCAGTTGGGCATCCGGACGACGTTCAACTTCCTGGGCCCGCTGACCAACCCGGCGAAGGTCAAGGCGCAGGCGGTGGGTGTCGCGGACCTCCGGATGGCGCCGATCGTCGCCGGTGTCTTCGCCGGGCGCGGCAACTCCTCGCTGGTCTTCCGCGGCGACGACGGCCTGGACGAGCTGACGACCACGTCGACGTCGCGGGTGTGGGTTGTCCGCGACGGCAAGGTGACCGAGGAGGCCTTCGACCCGCGCGACGTCGGCCTCGACCTGGTGCCGGTTCAGGCGCTGCGCGGCGCGGACGCCTCGTACAACGCCGAGGTCGCCCGGCGCCTGCTGGACGGCGAGCCGGGCCCCGTACGGGACGCGGTGCTGCTGAACGCCGCGGCGGCGCTGGTGGCGCTGGAGCCCGGCGACGGGCCGCTGGCCGAGCAGATCGGCGCCGGGATGGCGAGGGCGGCGGAGGCGATCGACTCGGGTGCCGCCAGGCGGGTGCTGGACCGCTGGGTGGCGGCGAGCAACGCCTGAGGCCGCCTGCGGTGACGCGGGGCGCGGTCCGGATTCTGGACCGCGCCTTGCGAGCCGAAGATCATGTGGCAGGATGCTGTACCAGGTCATGAGCGACAGCTGAAAGGCCCCGGCCGGCTGTCCGGCAACCCTCCGTCCGTGGCGGGGTGCCCCGGGTGAAGACCAGGTCGTAGGCAGTGAGGCCTACGACAAGCGCGGACCCCTCGCGTCACCAGGGGTCCTGGTCGTCGAGGGAGCCTTCCGTGAGCCAGCGAATGCGATAGGGCCGCAGAGCCCCGCCTCCGCATACCCCTTTCTCTCCACCCCCGCGCTCGAGCGTGTCGCTCGCGTGGTGGTGTCCGTCTGTCTCACGGGAGTACACCCATGTCCGTCGCCACCGCTGCCGCCGACCAGTCCGTTTGTGCCCCGCTGCCCGTTCTGGGCCGGGATGTGACCGTCCCGCTCGTCACCGGGGGCGAGGTCACCTACGCGGCCCTCGACTACGCGGCCAGCGCCCCCGCCCTCCAGCGCGTCTGGGACGACGTGGCGGCCTACGCGCCGTACTACGGCAGCGTCCACCGCGGTGCCGGCTACCTCTCCCAGCTGTCCACCGACCTCTTCGAGAACGCCCGCAGGACCGTCGCCGAGTTCCTCGACTGCCGTGACGACGACCAGGTGATCTTCACCCGGGCCACCACCGACTCGCTCAACCTGCTCGCCGGCGCCCTTCCCGCCGGCTGCCAGGTCTTCGTCTTCGAGACCGAGCACCACGCCTCCCTGCTGCCCTGGCGGGACGCCGACGTCACCTACCTCGACGCCCCGCGCACCCCGCGGCAGGCGGTGCGGACCCTGGAGCGCGCGCTGGCCGGGCGCGGGTCCCGGGGCCCGGCCCTGGTCTGCGTCACCGGCGCCTCCAACGTCACCGGCGAACTGTGGCCCGTACGGGAGCTCGCCGCGGCCGCGCACGCGCACGGCGCCCGGATCGTGCTGGACGCCGCCCAGCTCGCGCCGCACCACCCGGTCTCCGTGCGGGAGCTGGACGTCGACTGGGTGGCCTTCTCCGGGCACAAGCTGTACGCCCCGTTCGGCTCCGGCGTGCTGGCCGGCCGGGCCGACTGGCTGCGCGAGGCCGAGCCGTACCTCGCGGGCGGCGGTGCCAGCCGCACGGTCGCCCGGCGTGCCGACGGCGGCGTCGACGTGGAGTGGCACGACAGCGCCGCCCGGCACGAGGCGGGCTCCCCGAACGTGATCGGCGCCTACGCCGTCGCCTCGGCCTGCAAGGCCCTCGCCGAGGCCGGATACGACGCCCTGGTCGCCCGGGAACAGCACCTGATCCGCAAGGTCCGCGACGGCCTCGCCGGGGTGCCCGAGGTCCGGATCCTGTCCCTGTTCGGCGACGACGCCCCCCGCGTCGGGGTGCTCTCCTTCGTCGTCGAGGGCTGGAACAGCTCGCACTTCGCCGCCGCCCTGTCCGCCGAGTACGGCATCGGCGTCCGCGACGGGCTCTTCTGTGCCCACCCCCTCGTCCGTACGCTGCTGGGCGGCGACCCGCAGACCCAGGGCGAGTGCGGTGCCCCCGAGGCGGCTCCCGGCGAGAAGTCGCTGAACGCCGTCCGGGTGAGCTTCGGCGCGGGGACGCCGGACGAGCATGTCGAGCGGTTCGTCGGGGCGGTGCGGGAACTGGTCCGGGACGGCGCGAAGTGGAACTACCGCACGGTGGAAGGGCGTTGCGTCCCCGCCGTGTGATCCCGCTGTGTGATCCCGCTGTGTGATCCCGCCGTGTGATCCCGCCGTGTGATCCCGCCGTGTGATCCCGCCGCGCTTGCGGGGGGATCGCCACCGCGCGGTTCGACGCCTAGGGGCGGTGTCCGCGGGCTAGCTGTCCAGCCCGATCGCGAACGCCGCCTCCAGGTCGTGCTGGGAGTACGTACGGAACGCCACGTGGGTGTCCGTCGCCTCCACGCCGGCGATCTTGCTGATGCTGCCGGGAATGACGTCGGCGAGGTTCTCGTGCTGCTTCACCCGGACCATGGCGATCAGGTCGTAGGTCCCGGTGACGGAGAAGACCTCACTGACGGAGTCCAGCGCGGCGATCTGCTCGGCGATCTCGGGGATCCGGTCCACGCTGGTCTTGATCAGGACGATCGCGGTGATCACGGCTGGTTCTCTCCCTCGGGGGCCGGAGCAGGGGCGGGCTTCACTCTAGTCGTACGGCCGAATCGCGCCCACGCGTAGGCGAAGCCCAGGCCGAAGCCCACCAGGTGGGCCAGATAGGCCACCCCCGGACCGCTGGAGGCCTGGCCCGCCGCGAGCCACTGGAGAGCCACCCAGAAGGGCAGCACCACCCAGGCCGGGAAGCGCAGCGGCAGGAAGAACAGGAACGGCAGGAGGCTGGTCACCCGGGCCCGGGGGAAGAGGAAGAGAAAGGCGCCGAGGACCGCCGAGATCGCCCCCGAGGCGCCGACCAGGGACTGCTCGGAGTCGGCGTTGGCCACCGCGTACCCCAGCAGCGCGAGGTAGCCGCAGCCTAGGTAGAAGAGGGTGAACTCGACGCGGCCCATCCGTTCCTCGGTCATCACGCCGAAGACATAGAGGAAAAGCATGTTGCCGAGCAGATGCACCCAGGTGCCGTGCACGAAGAGGCCCGTGGCCGGGGTGAGGACGGCCCGGGGGGAACCCTCGAACAGTTCTGCGGGTACCACTCCCCAGCGGCGGAAGTACGCCCGCTGCGCGGCGAGCAGCTCGTCGCCCAGGCCGTACACCGGATTCAGGCCCGAGGCGGGGCCGATCAGGAAGATCAGGCAGCACAGGACGATCAGTGCGTACATCACCGGCGCCTGCCGTCGGGGGCCTGTCCGGCGGCCCACCGTGCTCCAGAAGCTGATCATGGACACAGAGCATGACGTAAGGGGACGCAACCGTGCAGACCGCCTCGCCGCCCGGGACGGACGGGCGTCGAGGACCCGCCAGGCCGTAGGGTTACGAGCCACACGCTCCAGGGAATCTGGCGCAGCACGGAAACGACGCATCACCGAAACTAGAAGGAAAGCGAACAGCCACGATGACGGTTCCCCTGCCGACGGACACCACGCGGTGGCGCTGCACCCTCTGCGGCAATCTGACGCGCTTCGACGTGACGCGCTCCTCGAAGGTCGTCGAGTACGTCCACCTCGACCTCGCCGGTGCGCCGAAGGTCGAGGAACGCGAGGTGGTCAGTGAGACCATCGAGTCGGTGCGGTGCCGGTGGTGCAATGCCGTGGATCAGGTGGAACTCGTGGACAGGCCGGGCACCGGCTCCTGACAGGGACCGGCCCCGAAGGGGTAGTGGGGTGACGGATGGTGGAGACCGCAGGCGGGGGGCCGGGCGACGGCGCCGCTGAGGTGCTCGACCGTCCGCTGCCCGAAGGTGTGCGCCGGAAGGTCGTGCAGATCGTCTCCGACGGTTTCGGCGGCCTGACGATGGCCGAACTGCCCGCGCAGCTACGGCAGTACGCCCGGTTCGCCCCGAATCGCCGGGCCAAGTTCGCCGGCAACGCGATGGCCGCGGCGCTGGAGACCGACCCGCTGTTCCGGCAGCGCATCGGGGAGAAGTTCCGCGAGACCCAGCCCGAGCTGGCCGGTGCCCTCGCCGCCGGTTCGCCGCCCCCGGCCGCGGATCCGCTGGACGTGGCGGCCGCCGCCTACGTGCTGCGCCCGTCCGGCTGGGTGAAGCTGGTCGCGGCCGCCGGTGAGGAGGCCCAGCGGGCCGACGCCGAGCGCGCGGACGAGGAGAGCCGCGCCGAACTGGAGCGGCTGCGCGCCGAACTCGCCGCCGCGCGCGACCACACCCGGGCCGAGACCGAGCGGCTGCGCACCGAGCTGGACGGGGCCCGCAAGGAAGCCGAATCGCTTCACCGCAAGCTGCGGGCCGCGTTCAGCGACGTCAAGCGCGGCGAGGCGGCGTTGCGCAAGGTGCAGGGCGAGATGGAGGCCGTACGCGCGGAGGGGCACGCCCAGGTGTCCGCCGCCGAGAGCGAGACGCGGCGGCTGAAGGCGCGGTTGGGGGAGGTCGAGGCCTCCCTGGAGGCCACCCGGCGCGCCGCCCGCGAGGGCCGCAGCGTCGAGGACATGCGGGTGCGGCTGTTGCTCGACACCGTGCTCGACGCGGCGCAGGGGCTGCGGCGGGAACTGGCGCTGCCGCCGGTGTCCGTCCGCCCCGCCGAGACCGTGGACGCGGTGGAACCGGGACGAATGACCCCGAAGGACATCGCCGCGCGGGCGCTGTCCGACAGTGACCCCGCGGTCCTGGACCAGCTCCTCGCGCTGCCGCAGGCCCATCTGGTCGTCGACGGTTACAACGTCACCAAGACCGGCTATCCCCAAATGCCTCTGGAGAAGCAGCGGCTGAGGCTGCTCGGGCAGCTCTCGCAGCTGGCCGCGCAGTCCGGCGCCGAGGTGACCTGTGTCTTCGACGGCGCCGAACTGGCCGCGCCGGTGCTGCTGGCGCCCCCGCGTGGCGTGCGGGTGCTGTTCTCCAAGCCGGGCGTCACCGCCGACGAGCTGATCCGCCAACTGGCGCGCGCCGAGCCGCCCGGGCGGCCGGTCATCGTCGTCTCGACCGACCGTGAGGTGGCTGACGGGGTGGCCCGGGCCGGGGCACGGCCGGTGGCGTCGGCGGTACTGCTGAAGCGGCTCTCGCGCAGCTGAGACGCGCCCCTTGCGCAACCTAAGTCCCAACCGCCCAATGTGCCCCGGGAATGCCCGAATTGACGGGACCGTCACGCAACGTAGCGTCAACATGCATCACTGCACGTGAGTTGTAGGTAAAGGATGCGCTCGGTCACCGAGATTTTTCATGTGAGGATTTGATCTGATCACAGCTGGGTCACTAGGGTCTGGCCTCGAACCTCCGATCGGGTGATCACTCACAAGAAGGAGATTGCCCCCGTGGCGTCCCACCGTCGACCCAAGCAGCCGAGTCGCACCCGTGTGACCGTGCTGACCACCGCAGCCGCCGCTGCCGTCGCCCTCAGCTCGCAGGCCGCCAACGCCGCGCCGAGCGAGAAGCCGAGCAAGGACGAGGTCAAGGCCAAGGTCGACAAGCTCTACGAGGAGGCCGAGCAGGCCACCGAGAAGTACAACGGAGCCAAGGAGAGGCAGGAGAAGCTCCAGAAGGAGATCTCCACGATCCAGGACAACGTCGCCCGTGGCCAGGAAGAGGTCAACGAGCTGCGTGACGGCCTGGGTTCGATGGCCAGCGCCCAGTACCGCTCGGGCGGCATCGACCCCTCCCTGCAGCTGTTCCTCTCCGCCGACCCGGACGACTACCTCGACAAGGCCTCCACGCTCGACCAGTTGAGCGCCCAGCAGGTCGAGTCGCTGAAGAAGATCCAGGAAAAGCAGCGCGAACTCGCCCAGGACCGCGCCGAGGCCTCGGACAAGCTCAAGGACCTCGCCACCACCCGCAGCGAGCTGGGCAAGAAGAAGAGCCAGGTGCAGGGCAAGCTCGCCGAGGCGCAGAAGCTGCTCAACTCCCTCACCGCCGCCGAGAAGGCGGCCCTGGCGGCCGAGGAGGACCGGGCCAGCCGGGCCAGCGAGCGCACCGCCCTCGGTGGCTCGGGCGCCCCCGCCACCGGCCGCGCGTCCTCGGCCTACGCCGCCGCCCAGAGCGTGATCGGCTCGCCCTACGTCTACGGCGCCTCCGGCCCGTCCTCGTTCGACTGCTCGGGCCTGACCTCCTGGGCCTTCGCCCAGGCCGGTATCGGTATCCCGCGTACCTCGCAGGCGCAGGCCAACGCCGGCACCCGGATCTACTCGCAGAGCGACCTCCAGGTCGGCGACCTGGTGATCTTCTACGGCGACCTGCACCACGTCGGCTTCTACGCCGGCAACGGCCAGGTGCTGCACGCCCCGCGCAGCGGCACCGTCGTGCGCTACGAGTCGATCAACAACATGCCGTACCAGTTCGGCGTCCGGATCTGAGGCCTCCCGGCCCCTTCGAGATCAGGACTCCGTACCGCCCGTTCGGGCGAATTACGGGAACGGGCTGTGACCCCACACCCCGCCGGTGACCTGCGTCAGCGGCGGGGTGTCACGTTGTGTGCCCGCCTCGGTCTTTGGCCGCTGCCCCACGGCGGGGCTACTGTCTGCCGCGTTTCCCCCACCACCGGGCCGCCGCCCGGGGTCGGGGGATTTTCCTGTCAGCCAGTGGAAGGAGCGCGGCTTCCCGTGGGGTCCCATCGCCGCCTTGCACCGTCCGGGTCCGACCGGGGCGCCTGCGTGGCCCGTCTCACCGTCGGCGTGCTGTCCGCCGCCGCGGCCGCCTTCGCCGCCGTCCCGGCGCACGCCGTTCCGCACGACGACACGCGCTCCGAGGTGGACCGCCTCTACGCGGAGGCGGAGAAGGCCACCGAGGCCTACAACAAGGCCGACGAGCGCGCCGACGCGCTGCGTGGGGAGGTGGGCCGGGCGCAGGACCGGATCGCCCGCCAGCAGGAGCGCATCAACTCCATGCGGGACGCGCTGGGTTCGCTGGCCGGGGCCCAGTACCGCTCCGGCGGCCTCGACCCCTCCCTCGCGCTGCTGTTCTCCGACGACCCGGACGACTACCTCGACAAGGCCGCCGCCCTGGACCGGATCACCGTCCACCAGGCCGCGCAGCTGAGGGAGCTCCAGGAGGCCATGCGCGACCTCACCCAGGAGCGCACCCGGGCCGCCGAGAAGCTCGGCGAACTGGAGAAGAGCCGCAAGGCCGTCGCCTCCCACAAGCGCACCGTCGAGAGGAAGCTCGCCACGGCCCGCGAGCTCCTCAACGCCCTCCCGGAAGGCGAGCGCGCCGCCTACGACCGGGCCTCCCGCTCCGGCCGCTACGACATGCCCGAACTCGGGGAGGCCGCCCCCGCCTCGGGCCGGGCCGCCGCCGCGGTCGCCGCCGCCCGTGCCGCGCTCGGCAGGCCCTACGTCTGGGGCGCGTCCGGGCCGGGCGGCTTCGACTGCTCAGGCCTGATGCAGTGGTCGTACGCCCAGGCCGGGGTCGCGCTGCCGCGCACCTCGCAGGCCCAGCGCGCGGCCGGCCATCAGGTCCCGCTCTCCGAGGCCCGGCCCGGCGACCTGATCACCTACCGGGGCGATGCCAGCCACGTCGCGATGTACATGGGCAACGGCCAGGTCGTCCACGCCCCCTATCCGGGCGCGCCGGTGCGCTACGACCCGGTCGGCATGATGCCGGTCTCGGGGGTCACCAGGGTCTGACCCGGCGCCGCCGGCCCCCGTACGATCGGGAACGTGGCAGGTCGAAGGCGGGCGTCGGGTTCCTCGGTGGTGGCGCTCTGTCTGCTGCTCGTCGCCCTCGTCGGCTGCGGGGGCGGCCCCGTCGCCGACACCGCCCGGGACGACGTGCAGCGGCTGCTCGACCGGCGGGCGGCCGCGGTCCTCGGCCGGGACGAGAGCGGGTACCGGCGCACCGGGTCGGCGGCCGGGTTCGCCGCCGTGCGGGCGCTGCCGCTGGCGGACTGGTCGTATCGGGTGACGGGCCTGCACCGCACCGGCGACCGGGCCACCGCCGACGCCGAACTGCGCTACCGGATCGACGGGTTCGACAAGGCGCCCGTGGCGGCGCGGCGCACCCTGGGCCTGGCCCGGGACGCGGGTGGCCGGTGGTCCGTCACCTCCGACCGGCCCGCGCCGCGGTCCCCCGAGCAGCTGTGGGACCGGGGCGAGGTGACCGCCGTCCGCGGCGAGCACACCCTGGTGCTCGGGGCCGGTCAGTCACGGGAGACCCTGGAGACCTACGCGGACCTGGGCGACCGGGCCGTCCCCGCGGTGTCGCGGGCGTGGGGGACGGACTGGAGCGGGCGTGTCGTCGTGCTCGTACCCGAGTCGCTGGAGGCGATGGCCGGGCTCCTCGCCTCGCCCGCCTCCTCGTACCGGGGGATCGCCGCCGTGACGACCGGCGAGACGGGAGCACCACGGGCGCCCGCCGACCGGATCATCGTCAACCCCGAGGCGTACGGCGTGCTGGGCTCCGTCGGGAAGCAGGTGGTCCTCACCCACGAGACCACCCATGTCGCCACCCGCGCCCACACCGGCACCGGCACCCCGCTGTGGCTGTCGGAGGGGTACGCCGACTGGATCGGCTACCGCGACAGCGGCCGCACGCCGGCCGAGGCCGCACCGGAACTGGCCCGCGCGGTGGCCGCGGGGGACGTCCCGTCCGTGCTGCCGGACGACGCGGCCTTCGGCTTCACCGGGGACGCGACCGCGCTGGCCCAGGCCTACGAGGGCGGCTGGCTGGCGGGCCGGCTGATCGCGGAGCGGTGGGGCGCGGGGCGGCTGGGCGAGTTCTACCGGGCGGTGGCGGCCGACGGCGTGGACGCCGCGACGGCGGACGTCCTGGAGACCACACCACAGGAGTTCACCGCGCTGTGGCAGGAGTATCTGCGCGCTGAGCTCGGCTGAGGCGCGCGGGACGGGCCAGGACGGTCGGGTCCGGGACGGGCCGGTCCGGGAAGCGGTCAGGAATCGAGAAGCGCCCCGGTCCGGGTCCCGCCTAGCGTGACGGGCATGGACATCTCCCTGCACGCGAGCTTCCTGCCGCACGACGACCCCGACGCCTCCCTGGCCTTCTACCGGGACACCCTCGGCTTCGAGGTACGTGCCGACGTCGGACACGAGGGAATGCGGTGGATCACGGTCGGCCCCGCCGGGCAGCCCGGCACCTCCCTCGTGCTCCAGCCGCCGGTCGCCGACCCCGGCGTCACCGAGGACGAGCGGCGCACCGTCGTCGAGATGATGGCCAAGGGCACGTACGCCGGGATCCTCCTGGCCGCCCCCGACCTCGACGCCGTCTTCGCCCGGCTGCGGGCCGCTGACGCCGAGATCGTGCAGGAGCCGACCGAGCAGCCGTACGGAGTGCGGGACTGCGCCGTCCGCGACCCAGCGGGCAACATGATCCGGATCCAGGAACTCCGCTGAGCCTGTGACCTGGACAGATGTCCGGGCCGGTGCAGCGCCGTCCCGTGCCACGCACGAAACTGGTTGGATCGAGCCGGGCGACGCCCGCGGAGCCCGCGACGGCGGCCCCGCCCCGAAGGATGGAGACATGAGCATGCCCACGAGAAGGAACACACAGTCGCCTGCGCCGCACGCCGCCGACAGCCACGACATGATCCGCGTGCACGGCGCGCGCGAGAACAATCTCAAGGACGTCAGCATCGAGATCCCCAAGCGCAGGCTGACGGTGTTCACCGGTGTGTCCGGCTCGGGCAAGAGCTCGCTGGTGTTCGACACGATCGCCGCCGAGTCCCAGCGGCTGATCAACGAGACGTACAGCGCCTTCGTGCAGGGCTTCATGCCCACGCTGGCGCGGCCCGAGGTCGACGTGCTCGACGGGCTGACCACGGTGATCAGCGTCGACCAGCAGCGGATGGGTGCCGACCCCCGCTCCACCGTCGGCACCGCCACCGACGCCAACGCCATGCTGCGGATCCTCTTCAGCCGCCTCGGCAAGCCGCACATCGGCCCGCCCAGCGCCTACTCCTTCAACACCGCCTCCGTCCGGGCGAGCGGCGCGATCACCGTGCAGCGCGGAGCCAAGACCAAGTCCGAGAAGGCGACCTTCGAGCGCACCGGCGGCATGTGCACCCGCTGCGAGGGCCGCGGCACGATCTCCGACATCGACCTCAGCCAGCTCTACGACGACTCCAAGTCGATCTCCGAGGGTGCCTTCACCATCCCCGGCTGGAAGTCCGACAACGTCTGGACCGTGGGCCTGTACGCCCAGTCAGGCTTCCTCGACCCGGACAAGCCGATCAGCCGGTTCACGAAGAAGGAGATGCAGGCCTTCCTCTACGGCGAGCCGACCAAGGTGAAGGTCAACGGAGTCAACCTCACCTACGAGGGCCTGATCCCCAAGATCCAGAAGTCCTTCCTGTCCAAGGACAAGGAGGCGATGCAGCCGCACATCCGGGCGTTCGTGGAGCGGGCGGTCACCTTCACCACCTGCCCCGAATGCGACGGCACCCGGCTCAGCGAGGGCGCCCGGTCGTCGAAGATCAACAAGGTCAGCATCGCCGACGCCTGCGCCATGGAGATCCGGGACCTGGCCGAATGGGTCCGCGCCCTGCGGGAACCCTCGGTGGCGCCGCTGCTCACCGCGCTCCAGCAGACCCTCGACTCGTTCGTGGAGATCGGCCTCGGCTACCTCTCGCTGAACCGGCCGTCCGGCTCGCTGTCGGGTGGTGAGGCGCAGCGCGTGAAGATGATCCGCCACCTCGGCTCCTCGCTCACCGACGTCACCTATGTCTTCGACGAGCCCACCATCGGCCTGCACCCGCACGACATCCAGCGGATGAACGACCTGCTGCTGCGGCTGCGGGACAAGGGCAACACGGTGCTCGTCGTGGAGCACAAGCCGGAGGCGATCGCCATCGCCGACCACGTCGTCGACCTCGGCCCCGGGGCAGGCACGGCGGGCGGCACGGTCTGCTTCGAGGGCACCATCGAGGGCCTGCGGGCCAGTGGCACCGTCACCGGCCGCCACCTCGACGACCGGGCGTCCCTGAAGGAGTCCGTGCGGACGCCGAAGGGCGTGCTGGAGATCCGCGGCGCGACGGCGAACAACCTGCGCGACGTCGACGTCGACATCCCGCTCGGGGTGCTGTGCGTCGTCACCGGCGTCGCCGGGTCCGGCAAGAGCTCGCTCATCCACGGCTCGATCCCGGCCCGCGAAGGCGTGGTCTCGGTCGACCAGAGCCCCATCCGCGGCTCCCGGCGCAGCAACCCGGCGACGTACACGGGACTGCTCGACCCGATCCGCAAGGCCTTCGCCAAGGCCAACGGTGTCAAGCCGGCGCTGTTCAGCGCCAACTCCGAGGGCGCCTGCCCCACCTGCAACGGCGCCGGTGTCATCTACACCGACCTGGCGATGATGGCCGGCGTGGCCACCACCTGCGAGGACTGCGACGGGAAGCGGTTCCAGGCCGACGTGCTGGAGTACCGACTCGGCGGGCGCGACATCAGCGAGGTGCTCGCGATGTCGGTGACCGAGGCCGAGGAGTTCTTCGGCGCCGGGGAGGCGGCCACGCCGGCCGCGCACAGGATCCTCGACCGGCTCGCCGACGTCGGTCTGGGCTACCTCACCCTCGGTCAGCCGCTCACCACGCTGTCCGGCGGCGAGCGGCAGCGGCTGAAGCTGGCCACGCACATGGCCGACAAGGGCGGCGTGTACGTCCTCGACGAGCCGACCACAGGCCTGCACCTCGCCGACGTCGAGCAGTTGCTCGGTCTGCTCGACCGGCTCGTGGAGTCCGGGAAGTCGGTCGTCGTCATCGAGCACCACCAGGCGGTCATGGCGCACGCCGACTGGATCATCGACCTCGGCCCCGGCGCCGGTCACGACGGCGGCAAGGTCGTCTTCGAGGGCACGCCGGGAGACCTGGTGGCCGGCCGCTCCACCCTCACCGGTGAGCACCTCGCGGCGTACGTCGGCGGCTGACCGTGCTGCTCGCCGACCCCCGGGTGCCGGCTCGGCCCGTCACCCGGGCCGGCGCCCTGTGCGAGACTCGGCGGGTGAAACGGCAGGATCTCGACGACCTCGTCCGGCTGCGGCGGGCCCGCGACCGGATGGACCGTGACTACGCCGAGCCGCTCGACGTCCCGGCGCTGGCGCGCGAGGCCCTCATGTCGGCGGGGCACTTCTCCCGCAGCTTCCGCGCCGCCTACGGGGAGACGCCGTACAGCTATCTGATGACACGCCGGATCGAGCGTGCCAAGGCGCTGCTGCGGCGGGGCGACCTCACCGTGACCGAGGTGTGTTTCGCGGTGGGTTGTACGTCGCTCGGGTCGTTCAGCTCGCGCTTCACCGAGCTGGTCGGCGAGACACCGAGCGCCTACCGGGCCCGCGGGCACGACGACGGCGCCGCCATCCCGGCCTGCATCGCCAAGATCTACACCCGACCGGTCAGGAACGGAGAAGCCGGCCGCGTCGATCGGCCGTAGCCTCTGCCGCATGGACATCACGCTTTCCACCTGCTTCATCGCCGTCGACGACCATGACAAGGCGATCGCCTTCTACCGCGACGTGCTCGGCCTGGAGGTGCGCGCCGACGTCGGGTTCGAGGGGATGCGCTGGGTGACCGTCGGGTCGCCCGCCCAACCGGACGTGAGCCTCGTGCTGGAGCCGCCCGCCGCCGACCCGAGCACCTCGCCGGCCGACAAACAGGCCCTGGCGGAGCTGATGGCCAAGGGCCTGCTGCGGGGCGTCATCTTCACGACGGAGGACTGCGACGCAACCTTCGAGCGCATCAGCGGCGCGGGCGCGGAGGTGCTGCAGGAGCCGATGGACCAGCCCTACGGCGTCCGCGACTGCGCGTTCCGCGACCCCGCCGGCAACCTGCTGCGCTTCAACCAGCCCCTCGGGAAGCCCGGGAAGTGAGCCCACCGGTCAGGGGCGCGTCGTCGGTGTCCCGTGGGGCGAGGGGCTCCTGCCGCCGGGGCGCCGAGGCGCGCCACAGCTCGCGGGCCGCGACGAGGGTGGCCAGCACCAGCAGGCCGTTGCGGACGAACAGCAGGGTGACGCCGAGCGGGTCGCCGGCGACGACGTGCGAGAACCAGAGCGGGAACTCCAGCATCGTCACGAACGACGCCAGCAGGACGAGGGCGGCCGGTACGCGCATGCCGGAGCGGCCGAAGCACAGGCAGGTCGCCGCGAGCCCGACCAGCCACACCATGTACTGCGGGCTGATCACCCGGCTCGTGGTCGTGAACATCAGCACCGCCACGAAGGCGGCGTCCGCCGGTGTGTGCGGCAGGAACGCCGCGGCCGTCAGCCGCCACAGCAGCAGCCAGCCGAAGGCGATCCCGGTCAGTACCAGGGCGCCGGTGCTCACCGCGTCGACGTGGGGACCGAGGAACTCCACCGAGCCGTAGTTGAGCAGCACCTGCCCCTCCCAGCCGAAGTGCCGTGCCACATGGAACACCAGTGCGCCCAGCGACTCGACCTCGGTGCCGCGGTCCCGCTGGAAGGTCAGGAACGCGAAGGCCCCCGGCATCGCCAATGCGAAAAGTGCCGCCAGCGTCCCCGCCGTCAGGCCGGCCGCGACCCACGCCCGGCGTCGCACGGCGCCGATCAGCAGCAGCACCGGCCACACCTTCAGCATCGCCCCGAGGCCCGCGAGCGCCCCCATCAGGCGGGGCCGGCGGGCGCCCGCGAGCAGCGCGGCCACGGCGACGGCCGTGACCATCACGTCGTAGCGCGCGTACACCGTCGGGCCCAGCAGCGGGACGCCCACCACCCACACCCAGGCGCCGCGCATCGTCCGGCCGCGGCGCAGGCCCGTGTTCCACAGCAGGGCGAGGACGGCCAGGTCGGCGAGGAGGACGAGGACGAAGAAGGCGTGCGCGTAGTCGAGGAAGGACAGCAGCGCCGGGGAGAGGATCGCGAGGGCGGCCCCGGGTGGGTACTGCCAGGTGACGTCGTCCAGAGGGAACGTTCCGGTGCGCAGCACCTCGTACCAGCCCTGGTAGATCACGGAGACGTCGCCCGTGACGTCCGGGCCGGGGAAGACGTAGACCTTGAAGACGAGCAGGAGCAGCAGCAGCCGGGTCGGTGCCCAGAGCGCGAGGAGTCCGGTCACGGATCGCGTCCTGTCCGTCCTGTCCACCCTGCGCCCCTGTTCGTCTCGCTGCGGCCTTCGGCGCGTCGGCCGTGTGCTGTCCGTCGTCCGACGGGGCCATGATCCCCCGGCCACCCGTGCGGGAACGACGCAGCGCGGCCGTGCCGAGCCGCGAGTGTACGTTCGGTAGGGTCGGCGCTGATGCGCAAGACCTTGATCGTGACGAACGACTTCCCGCCCAGACCCGGCGGCATCCAGGCGTTTCTGCACAACATGGCGCTCCGGCTGGACCCCGACCGGCTCGTCGTCTACGCCTCGACGTGGAAGCGCGGCCACGAGGGCGTCGAGGCCACCGCCGCCTTCGACGCCGAGCAGCCCTTCACCGTCGTACGCGACCGGACGACCATGCTGCTGCCGACGCCCGCCGCGACCCGGCAGGCCGTCGCCCTGCTGCGCGCGCACGAGTGCACGTCGGTCTGGTTCGGCGCCGCGGCACCGCTCGGGCTGATGGCACCGGCGCTGCGCCGGGCGGGCGCCGAGCGGCTGGTGGCCACCACCCACGGGCACGAGGCCGGATGGGCCCAGCTGCCCGCCGCCCGTCAGCTGTTGCGCCGGATCGGTGACTCCACCGACACCCTCACCTACCTCGGTGAGTACACCCGCTCGCGGATCGCGAAAGCGCTCACCCCGGACGCCGCCGCGCGGATGACCCAACTGCCGCCCGGTGTCGACGAGAAGACCTTCCACCCCGGCTCCGGCGGCGACCGCGTGCGGGCCCGGCTCGGGCTCACCGACCGGCCCGTCGTCGTGTGCGTCTCCCGGCTCGTGCCGCGCAAGGGGCAGGACACGCTGATCCTCGCGATGCCGCGCATCCTGGCCAAGGAGCCGGACGCCGTGCTCCTGATCGTCGGGGGCGGGCCCTACGAGGGGGAGCTGCGCAAGCTGGCACGGGAGACCCGGGTCGAGGACTCCGTCGTCTTCACGGGCTCCGTGCCCTGGTCGGAGCTGCCCGCCCACTACGGGGCCGGCGACGTCTTCGCCATGCCGTGCCGCACCCGGGGCGGCGGGCTCGACGTCGAGGGGCTCGGCATCGTCTACCTGGAGGCGTCCGCGACCGGGCTGCCGGTGGTCGCCGGCGACTCCGGGGGCGCGCCCGACGCCGTCCTCGACGGGGAGACCGGATGGGTCGTGCGCGGCGGCTCCGTGGAGGACTGCGCCGACCGGATCGTCACGCTCCTCGGGGACGCCGAGCTGCGCCGCCGGATGGGGGAGCGGGGGCGTGCCTGGGTCGAGGAGAGGTGGCGGTGGGACCTGCTGGCCGAGCGTCTGAAGGAACTGCTGTAGACATGGCACGGCGCGGGTCCCGTCGACCCGACCGGGCACCCGCGCCATGACGGTGCGTCACATGCCGCGCTACTTCTGGTAGATCGCCTCGATCTCGGTCGCGAAGTCCTTCGCCACCACGTTCCGCTTCAGCTTCAGCGAGGGGGTGAGGTGCCCCGAGTCCTCGGTGAACTGCGAGTCCAGGATGCGGAAACTGCGTACCGACTCCGCCTTGGAGACCGCCGCGTTGCCGTCGTCGACGGCGGACTGGATCGCCGCCAGCAGGTCGGGATCCTCGCGCAGCGACGCGGCCGTGGAACCGGCCGGCTTGCCGTGGTCGGAGGCCCAACGGCCGAGGAACTCCTCGTCGATGGTGATGAGCGCGCCCACGAACGGCCGCGCGTCGCCGACCACCATGCACTCCGCGACCAGCGCGTGCGCCCGGATCCGGTCCTCGATCACGGCCGGCGCCACGTTCTTGCCGCCGGCGGTGACGATGATCTCCTTCTTGCGGCCGGTGATCCTGAGGTACCCGTCCTCGTCGAGGGTGCCGATGTCACCGGTGTGGAACCAGCCGTCGGCGAGAGCTTCCTCGGTGGCGCCCGGGTTGTTCCAATACAACTTGAACAGGTGCTCGCCGTGCAGCAGCACCTCGCCGTCGTCCGCGATCCGCACCACCGAGCCCGGCAGCGGCTGGCCGACCGTGCCGATCTTCTGCCGGTCCCACGGGTTGAAGGCGGTGGCGGCACAGGACTCGGTCAGGCCGTAGCCCTCCAGGACCGTGAAGCCGATGCCGCGGAAGAAGTGGCCGAGGCGCTCGCCGAGCGGGGCGCCGCCGGAGATGGCGTACTCGCCACGGCCGCCGAGGACCCCGCGCAATTTGCTGAAGACGAGCTTGTCGAAGACCTTGTGCTTGATCCGCAGGCCCATCGAGGGACCGGACGGGGTGTCCATGGCCTTGCTGTACGCGATGGCCGTGTCGGCGGCCTTGTCGAAGATCTTGCCCTTGCCGTCCGCCTGGGCCTTGGCCCGGGCCGAGTTGTAGACCTTCTCGAAGACGCGCGGCACACCGAGGATCAACGTCGGCCGGAACGAGGCCAGTTCGTCGGTGAGGTTCTTGATGTCCGGGAGGCAGCCCAGCTTGATCGGCGCCATCATCGGGGCGACCTGGACCAGCCGGCCGAAGACGTGGGCGAGCGGCAGGAAGAGCAGCACGCTGCACTCGCCGGTGCGGAACAGGGGGCGCAGGCGCTCGACCACGTTGCCGCACTCCGCGAAGAAGCTGCGGTGGGTGAGCACGCAGCCCTTGGGGCGGCCCGTGGTGCCGGAGGTGTAGACGATCGTCGCGGGGTCGTCGGCCTTCGCCAGCGAGCTGCGCTCCTCGACCGCCGCGTCGCTGACGTCCTGGCCGAGGCGGCCCAGCTCGTCGACGCCGCCGCCCTCGATCTGCCAGACGTGCTTGAGCTCGGGCAGTCCGTCGCGCACCGACTCGACGGCGGCCGTGTGGCTGCCCGTCTCGACGACGCAGGCGGTCGCGCCCGAGTCGCTGAGGATCCACTGCACCTGCTCCGGGGAGCTGGTCTCGTAGACCGGCACGGTGATCGCGCCCGCGCTCCAGATCGCGAAGTCCAGCAGCGTCCACTCGTAGCGGGTGCGGGACATCAGGCCGACCCGGTCGCCCGGCTGCACGCCGGAGGCGATCAGGCCCTTGGCGGCGGCCCGGACCTCGTCGAGGAAGGCGGCGGCCGTCACGTCCTGCCAGGCGGCGCCTTCCTTGCGGGCGATCACGGCGACGTCCGGATGCTGCGCGGCGTTTCTGCGGACGATGTCCGTCAGGTTGCCGTCCGAGGGGACCTCGTACAAAGCCGGAAGGCTGAACTCGCGCAAGACTGCTGCTCCTCATAGGGCGCCGGCGCCACGACGTTGTGTGATGCGACGGTCCGGTCCAAGGCTCGGGCAGGATGCTCAGGATCCGGCGGGAGCCGAGGGATCCCACTGGTTGAAAACCTGAGCACGACGGGACTGCCCGGACGTTACCCGCCGGTATGGCGTCTAGGACAGGGGGGTCCGGCGAGATGTTCGCTGCGTCACACAGGTGGTGCGTCAACGATGTTCCTGTTGGTGCTCCTGCGCGCACAGTAGTCGACGGCTTTCCCGACTGGCGAGTAATCGCAGGTCCAACCGCCACTGTTCACGTTTGTCGCACACGCTTACCCTTGATCACCATGGCACCCACACCAGCCGGCAACCGCCGGACGCGGATCCACGTGGTCAGCGACGTGCACGGCAACGCGCGTGACCTGGCACGGGCCGGGGACGGCGCGGACGCGCTCGTCTGCCTGGGGGACCTCGTCCTCTTCCTCGACTATGCCGACCACTCGCGGGGCATCTTCCCCGACCTGTTCGGCGTGGAGAACGCCGACCGCATCGTCGAACTGCGCACCGCCCGCCGCTTCGAGGAGGCGCGTGAGCTGGGCGCGCGGCTGTGGGCCGGAGTGGGGGAGGACCGGGCCGCGGTGATCGAGCGGGCGGTGCGCAAGCAGTACGCCGAGTTGTTCGCGGCGTTCCCGACACCGACGTACGCCACCTACGGCAATGTCGACATGCCGACGTTGTGGCGGGAGTACGCCGGACCGGGCACGACGGTGCTGGACGGCGAGCGGGTGGAGATCGGCGGCCGGGTCTTCGGCTTCGTGGGCGGCGGCCTGCGCACGCCGATGCGCACGCCGTACGAGATCGGCGACGAGGAGTACGCGGCGAAGATCGAGGCGGTCGGCGAGGTCGACGTGCTGTGCACGCACATCCCGCCGGACGTGCCGGACCTCGTCTACGACACGGTGGCGCGGCGCTTCGAGCGGGGGAGCCGGGCGCTGCTCGACGCCATTCGCCGCACGCGGCCCCGCTACTCCCTCTTCGGGCACGTCCACCAGCCGCTCGCCGCCCGGATGCGGATCGGGGCCACCGAGTGTGTGAACGTGGGGCACTTCGCGAGCACCGGGCGGCCGTGGGCCCTGGAGTGGTGAGGCCCGGGGCCGGTCGGCGCAGGTAGCGGTGACGGCGGGGGGTGCGCCGCGCGGTAGCCTTCACGCTGCACACACGTGCGCACGACCACCTCTTGCCCGACCGCGTTCGGAGGAGCCACGGCGATGGCGGAACACACCAGCTCGAGCATCGAGATCGAGGCGGCTCCGGCCGACGTCATGGCGGTGATCGCCGACTTCGCCCGCTACCCGGACTGGACCGGTGAGGTGAAGGAGGCGGAGGTCCTCAAGACCGACGGCCAGGGCCGCGCCGAGCACGTCCGGCTGGTCATGGACGCCGGCGCGATCAAGGACGACCAGACGCTGGCCTATAAGTGGACCGGCGAGCACGAGGTCTCCTGGACGCTGGTGAAGTCCCAGATGCTGCGCTCCCTGGACGGCTCCTACCTCCTCAAGCCGGCCGGTCTGGGCGGCACCGAGGTCACCTACCAGCTGACGGTGGACGTCAAGATCCCGATGCTGGGGATGATCAAGCGCAAGGCGGAAAAGGTGATCATCGACCGCGCGCTGGCGGGCCTGAAGAAGCGCGTGGAATCCGGCCAGTAGGTTTCCCCACCACGCCGTCGGCCGCACGCGGCCGGGCCGCCCCCACCCCGGTACGGTTCACCCTCATGCGCACCATCCTGATCACCGGGCCCGGCGGCAGCGGCCGTACCACCATCGCCGCGGCCACCGCGCTCGCCGCCGCCCGTGAGGGCGTCCGCACCCTCGTCCTCGGCACCGACCGCGGCGACAGCCTCGGGGCAGCGCTCGGGACCGCGACCGGCCCCGCCCCCGTGGCGGCCGCGCCCGGACTCACCGCCTGGCGGCCCGACCCCGCCGCCGGTTTCCGCGACGACCTCACCCGGCTCCAGGAACGTGCGTCCGGACTGCTCGACCTGCTCGGCGCCGGTCCGCTCGACCCCGAGGAGTTCACCCCGCTACCCGGCGCCGGGGAAATCGCCGTGCTCCGCGCCCTGCGCGACGCCGCCCTCGCCGAGGCGCACGAGCTGCTCGTCGTCGACCTGCCGCCCACCCCGCAGGCCCTCGCCCTCCTCGCCCTCCCCGAGGAGCTCCGCCGCTACCTGCGCCGGCTGCTCCCGCCCGAGCGGCAGGCCGCCCGCGCCCTGCGCCCGGTACTCGGCCGGCTGGCCGGCGTCCCGATGCCCGCGGACTGGCTGTACGAGAAGGCCGCCCGCTGGGACCTCGAACTCGCCGCCGTGGAAGCCGTCCTGGCCGAGCGGGCCACGACCGTACGGCTCGTCGCCGACCCCACCCCGGCCGGCGGCGACGCCGTCCACACCGCCGCCCTCGGCCTCGCCCTGCGCGGCCTGCGCCCGGACGCGCTGATCGCCAACCGGGTGCTCCCCGAGGAGGAGGGCGACGGCTGGCTCGCCCGGCCGCTCGCCCAGCAGCGCAAGGCCCTCGACGACTGGCGCACCGCCTACGACCTGCACCCCGTGCCGCATCTCGGGCACGACCCGAGGGGCACCGACGACCTCGCCGGCCTCGCCGTGCCCGTGCTCAGGACCGCCCCCACCAAGGTCGGGTGGCCCGTCGAGGACCGGCTCGCCGAGGACGGCGTGCTCGTCTGGCGCCTCCCGCTGCCCGGCGCCGTGCGCGAGGAGCTCGATCTCGTCCGGCGCGGTGACGAAGTGGTCGTCACCGCCGGTCCGTTCCGCCGGGTCGTGCAGCTGCCGTCCGCCCTGCGCCGCTGCGCCGTCGCCGGGGCGGGCCTGCGCGAGGGAGAGCTGCGCATCCGGTTCACCCCGGACCCGCAGCTGTGGCCGCGGACGCCGTGAAACCGCCGCGCCCGTTCGGGTAACGTCGTAGGGACGAGACGTAGTCAGGAGCCCGCCATGAGCGAAGAGCGCCCCCACCCCGACGCCGCTCAGGACCAGCCGGCCGACGAGCCGCTTCCCACGGGTGACGCCGACGCGTGGGCGACCGCGTGCGCCGAGGACCTGGAGGCGGAGAAGGCCCGCCGCCGGGAAGAGCACGGGCCGCCTCCCGGCTCGGCCGCCGAGGAGCTGCGCCGGCTCGTCGACACGGTCGCCGACAAGCTGTCCGGACTGCAGGCCCCGCTGTTCGGCGCCGTCGCCGGGCCCGCCGCCCAGCAGGTGGTGCAGCAGGTCGTGCAGCAGGCCAAGGCCGCCGTGGAACCCGTGATCGAGCGCAACCCGGATGTCTTCGACCACCTTGCCGCGGCCGGCCACGAACTCCTCGCCGCCTACCGCTCCGCGGTCCAGGCCCAGGAGCGCCGCTGGACGGCCGGCCCGGACGCCGCCGGCGCCTCCGACGAACTGAAGAACCTCGACGAGACCCCTCGCGACCCCGGTGAGGGCACGGGTCCCGGCCAGCGCATCGACTTGGACTGACCCTCTGCTCGGGTACGGTTGGCCGTAGCGGGGCTCGACCGGAACTGAGGGATTCATGGGACTCACCATCGGCGTCGACATCGGCGGCACGAAGATCGCGGCCGGCGTGGTAGACGAGGAAGGCAACATCCTCTCGACCCACAAGGTGCCGACCCCGGGCACGCCCGAGGGCATCGTGGACGCCATCGCCTCCGCGGTGGAGGGCGCACGCGCGGGGCACGAGATCGTGGGTGTGGGCATCGGTGCGGCCGGATACGTCAACCGGCAGCGCTCGACGGTCTATTTCGCCCCCAACATCGACTGGCGCAACGAGCCGCTCAAGGAAAAGGTCGAGGCACGCACCGGGCTGCCCGTCGTGGTGGAGAACGACGCCAACGCCGCCGCGTGGGGCGAGTACAAGTTCGGCGCGGGCAAGGGCCACCGCAACGTCATCTGCATCACGCTCGGCACCGGCCTCGGCGGCGGCATCATCATCGGCAACAAGCTGCGCCGCGGCCACTTCGGCGTGGCCGCCGAGTTCGGCCACATCCGGATGGTGCCGGACGGGCTGCTGTGCGGCTGCGGCTCGCAGGGCTGCTGGGAGCAGTACGCCTCGGGCCGCGCCCTCGTGCGGTACGCCAAGCAGCGCGCCAACGCCACTCCGGAGAACGCCGAGGTGCTGCTCGGCCTCGGCGACGGCAGCCCCGACGGCATCGAGGGCAAGCACATCTCCATGGCCGCCCGCCAGGGCGACCCCGTCGCCGTCGACTCCTACCGCGAGCTCGCCCGCTGGGCCGGCGCGGGCCTGGCCGACCTCGCCTCGCTCTTCGACCCCTCCGCGTTCATCGTCGGCGGCGGGCTGTCCGACGAGGGCGAGCTGGTCCTGGACCCGATCCGCAAGTCGTACAAGCGCTGGCTGGTCGGGGGCAACTGGCGCCCGGTCGCCGAGGTGATCGCCGCGCAGCTGGGCAACAAGGCCGGCCTGGTGGGCGCCGCCGACCTGGCCCGGGAGCCCGACCCGATCATGTAAGGGACGACGCTCGCACGCCTTCAGGGGCGCGGGGAACTGCGCGACCGGCCACACACCACGGGCAGTCGCACACGAATCCGCGCCCCGAGTCGTCAGGCGCCGAAACCCCGGTCCGGACTACATTGACCTGCATGGCAACCTCCTCGCCGCTCCCCAACTCCCGCACCGAGGACGACGGTTCCGTAATCCTTCGCGTGCTCAGCTACAACATCCGCTCGATGCGTGACGACGCCGCCGCGCTCGCCCGCGTCATCGGCGCCTGCGACCCCGACCTGGTCCTGATCCAGGAAGCCCCCCGCTTCTTCCGCTGGCGCAAGAAGCTGGCCCGGCTGGCGGCCGCCTCCGGCCGGATGATCCTCTCGGGCGGGGCCACCGCCGCGGGCCCGGCGCTGCTGTGCTCGCCGCGGGCCACCGTGGAGCGCACCGAGGACGTGCTGTTGCCGCTCACCCCCGGACTGCACCGGCGTGGCTTCGCGACCGCGGTGGTCCGCTTCGGTGGCGCCCGCCTCGGCGTGGTCAGCTGTCACCTGTCGCTGCAGAAGGACGAGCGCCACACCCAGGGCGGCATGCTCCTCGACCGGCTCGCCGGCCTGGGCACCGAGCATGTGATCGCGGGCGGCGACCTCAACGAACGGCCCGGCGGACGCACCTTCCGGCTCCTGGCCGACGGGCTCCAGGACTGCTGGGCCACCGCTCCCTGGGGCGGCGAGTACACCTCGACCCCGGCCGACCCGCACCAGCGCATCGACGCGATCTTCGCGACCAAGGGGATCGAGGTCCTCGGCTGCGGGGTGCCGCACGGTCAACCGGGGGTGACGGAGACAGACCTGAGGGCGGCCACGGACCATCTTCCGGTCCTGGCCGCCCTCAGGGTCCCGCGTGCGTGAGCGGGGTCAGACCACCGCGCCCCGCCCCGGATCGTCGTCGTCCTCCTCGTCCGTCCGCATCCGCGTCACCAGCGTCGCGAAACCGCCCAGGAAGCCGCCGATGCCGAGCGTGGTCAGCCACCACGTCATGTCCCAGCCGAGCAGCACCGCCAGCAGAAGCAGCACCGGGCCGCCCAGCACGCCCAGCCACGCGAACTTCGCCGTGGCGTCGGCGGCGGGCAGCGGCGGCGGCTCGGGCGGTACGAAGTGGCCCTCGTCGTCGTCGGTGAAGTCGTCCTCGGACGGCTCGGGCGCCGTGTAGTCACGGGGTCCGCCGCCCACGCCGGGCGCGAAGGTCACGGAGCTGCCGAGCGGCTCCGGCGTCTCCTTCTTCGGCTTCGGCTCCGGCTGGCGCTCGGCCGGTTCGCCGCCGCCGTCGTTCGTCTCGGGCTCCAGCAGGGCCAGGTCCTCGACCGACTTGAAGGGCTTGGCCCCGGGCGGGTCCGGCGGCTCCTCCCCGAACCCGGCGACGATCGCCGCCCAGGCGGCGTCCTCGTCGAACGGCACGTGCTGCTCACCGGGCTCGCGCCCCTTGCCGGCGCGGGCCTCCCGATCCTCCCGCTCTTCGCGGTCCTCGCGGTCGGAGTCGTGCTCAGCCACCTGCGGCCGTCCCTTCCTTGCCGACACTGGGTGCGAGCCGGCCGATGAACGCGAGGCTCTCCTCGAAGATCCGGTCCGCGTCGTAGTCCAACGTCGCGACGTGGTAGCTCTGTTCCAGCAGGCCCTCCCGCACGTCCGTGGACGACACCCGGCTCAGGATCCGCGCCGAGTCGGCAGGTGGCACCACGTGGTCCTGCGGGCTGTGCAGAAGCAGCAGCGGCTGCGTGACCTGCGGAAGCTCGCCGTCGACGACCCGGAAGAAGGTCCGCAGGGAGTGCGCGGCGTGCAGCGGGACCCGGTCGTAGCCGACCTCCACCCCGCCGGGCCGGGCGATGTCGCTGGTGATGCCCTTCGTCGACCGCACGAGATGGCGGGCGACGGGCAGGGCGTACGCCGACAGTCCGTGCACCTTGTTCGCCGGGTTGACGACCACGACACCGCTGACCGCGTCCCCGTGCCGGGCCGCGAGCCGCAGCGCGAGGGCGCCGCCCATCGACAGGCCGAACACGAACACCTGTGCGCAACGCCGGCGGAGCGCGCGCAGCTCGCGGTCCACCTCGGCGTACCAGTCCTGCCAGCTGGTCAGCTCCATGTCCTCCCATCGCGTGCCGTGCCCGGGCAGCAGCGGCAGGGCGACGGACAGACCGCGCTCGGCGAGGTACTCCGCCCAGGGGCGCAGTGACTGGGGGGAACCGGTGAAGCCGTGGCAGAGCAGGACGCCGACTTCTCCACCGTCGTGGCGGTACGGCTCGGCTCCAGGAAGGACCGGCACCTTCGGTCTCCTGTTCATGTGAGAGGGGCGTGAGAAGAGTTCAGGTTGCTTCACCGTACGCGACCGCACTGACACGGACCAGGGCCGTCGGAGTCCTGGGGCCGCCCGGCCCGGGGACGCCCTGGCCGGGTGGCCGGGTTAAGGTCTCATCGACAGACACAGGAGGCACTCGGTTGTTGTACGGCGCGATGAAGGTTTCCATCGGGGGACCGCTGAAGCTCGTCTTCCGGCCCTGGGTGGAGGGCCTGGAGAACGTTCCCGCCGAGGGCCCCGCCATCCTGGCGAGCAACCACCTGTCCTTCTCCGACTCGTTCTTCCTGCCCGCGGTGCTCGACCGCAAGGTCACCTTCATCGCGAAGGCCGAGTACTTCACCACGCCCGGGGTCAAGGGGCGCCTGACCGCCGCCTTCTTCAAGGGTGTCGGCCAGCTCCCGGTGGACCGCTCCGGAGGCCGCGGCGCGGGCGAGGCGGCGATCAAGAGCGGTATAGAGGTCATCGAGCAGGGTGAGCTGTTCGGCATCTACCCGGAGGGCACCCGCTCGCCCGACGGCCGCCTCTACCGCGGCAAGCCCGGCGGGCTCGCGCGCGTGGCGCTCGCCACGGGAGCGCCCGTCATCCCGGTCGCGATGATCGACACGGAGAAGATCCAGCCGCCCGGAAAGGTCCTGCCGAAGCTGATGCGGCCCGGGATCCGGATCGGCAAGCCGCTGGACTTCGGCCGCTACCAGGGCATGGAACACGACCGGTTCGTGCTCCGGGCGGTGACCGACGAGGTCATGTACGAAATCATGAAGCTCTCCGGCCAGGAGTACGTCGACGTGTACGCGACCGCCGCCAAGCGGCAGATCGCGGACGCGGCCAAGGCGGAGAAGGAAGCGGCCAAGGCCGCCAAGGCGGCGCTCGCGCAGGCGGAGAAGGAACAGGCGCAGAAGGAACAGGCACAGAAGGAAAAGGACCAGGCCGACCAGGGGTGACGGCCGAGCGGGGGACGGGGGGACATGGCCGCGCGCGAGAGAGTCATGAGGATGTCGGTCGAGCAGCCGCTGTGGCGTGCGCTCGCCGGCTACCGCGTACTGACCATGCTGTACGCGATCGCGGTGTTCGCCACCTCCTACCGGGAGTTCGCCCGGCCCTGGGTCGCCGTCGGCTACTTCACCGTCCTGTGCGTGTGGACCCTGGCCACCCTGCCGCTGGTCTCCGGCGCCGCGAGGTGCACCAAGCGCTTCCTCACCGCCGACCTCACCGTCGCTCTCACCGGCATCCTGCTCACCCTGGTGGCGGACACCCCGGAGCGGATCGCCGACGGCCGCCCGACACTGCCGACGATATGGACCGCCGGCTCGGTGCTGGCCTTCGCGATCAAGGGCGGCTGGCGCTGGGCGGCCGTCGCCTCCAGCCTGGTCGCCGCAGCCAACCTGGTGCAACGCGGCGGCCCGGCCCGAGACACCGTGCACAACGTGATCCTCGTCTGGGTCGCCTCCATCGCCATCGGCTACGTCGTCGAGGTGGCCCGCGCCTCCGAGCGCACCCTCGCCCGGGCCCTGGAGATCGAGGCCGCGACCCGGGAGCGGGAGCGGCTCGCCCGTGACATCCACGACAGCGTGCTCCAGGTGCTGGCGATGGTGCAGCGGCGCGGCGCGGTCATCGGCGGCGAGGCGGCCGAACTGGGGCGCCTCGCCGGTGAGCAGCAGGTCGCCCTGCGCACCCTGGTCTCCGGCGGTCTGCTGCCCGTGTCCCGGGTGTCGGAGGACGCCGCCGGGGGGGCGGTCGTACGCGCCGTGGAGGAACCGGACGACGACGGCGGCCCCGTCGATCTGCGGACGCTGCTCGCCCCGTTCGCCGCCGCCCGCGTCAGCCTCGCCGAGCCCGGCGCACCGGTCCGGCTGCCGCCGCCGGCCGCGCGGGAGCTGGCCGCCGCCGTGTCGGCGGCCCTGGACAACGTCCGCGAGCACGCCGGCGCGGACGCGCGGGCCTGGATCCTGGTCGAGGACGAGCCCGACGTGGTGATCGTGACCGTCCGCGACGACGGCCCCGGCATCCCGGAAGGCCGTCTCGCGCAGGCCGAGGACGAGGGGCGGCTCGGCGTGGCGCTGTCGATCCGGGGCCGGCTGCGCGACCTGGGCGGCACGGCCGAGCTGGTCTCGACGCCCGGACAGGGCACGGAAGTAGAGCTGAAGGTACCGAAGCAGATGTCACGGGGGCGGCGATGAGCGCACGGCAGGGCCCGATCAAGGTGATGGTGGTCGACGACCACCCCATGTGGCGCGACGCCGTCGCCCGTGACCTCGCCGAGGCCGGTTTCGAGGTGGTCGCCACCGCTGGCGACGGCGACCAGGCGGTACGACGTGCCAAGGCGGCGGCGCCCGACGTCCTCGTCCTCGACCTGAACCTGCCCGCCAAGCCCGGGGTCCAGGTGTGCAAGGAACTCGTCGCCCACAATCCGGCGTTGCGCGTGCTGGTGCTGTCCGCGAGCGGGGAGCACGCCGACGTTCTGGAGGCCGTGAAGTCCGGCGCGACCGGCTATCTGCTGAAGTCGGCGTCCACGGAGGAACTGCTGGACGCGGTGTGCCGTACGGCCGTCGGGGACCCGGTGTTCACGCCGGGCCTGGCCGGGCTGGTGCTCGGTGAGTACCGGCGCCTCGCCGCGGACCCGGCGCCGGGCGCCGCGACGGACGCCGACGAGCCCAAGGCGCCCCGGCTGACCGACCGTGAGACCGAGGTGCTGCGGCTGGTCGCCAAGGGTCTCGGCTACAAGCAGATCGCCGAGCGGCTGGTCATCTCCCACCGCACGGTCCAGAACCACGTCCAGAACACCCTCGGCAAGCTCCAGTTGCACAACCGGGTGGAGCTGGTGCGGTACGCGATAGAGCGCGGCCTCGACGAGGAGTGAGGGCGGGGGGCGGTCCCGGACCCCGCCAACCGGTCGCCGACTCACCGGAATTGCCCTTACGGGCCATGCCGTAGTGACCTGAGTCACCATTAGCGTGCTCGTACGGCACACGGCAACCGCGGCGAAGGGACAATTCCATGCGGGTCGGAGTACTGACCGGAGGCGGCGACTGCCCCGGGCTCAACGCCGTCATCCGGGGCATCGTCCGCAAGGGCGTGCAGGAGTACGGCTACGACTTCGTCGGTTTCCGGGACGGCTGGCGCGGTCCGCTCGAAGGTGACCTCATGCGCCTCGACATCCCGGCCGTGCGGGGCATCCTGCCCCGCGGCGGCACGATCCTCGGCTCCTCGCGCACCAACCCGTTCCAGCACGAGAACGGTGTCGCCCGGATCAAGGAGAACCTCGCCAAGCAGGAGGTCGACGCGCTCGTCGTGATCGGCGGCGAGGACACCCTGGGCGTCGCCGCACGCTTGTCCGACGACTACGGCGTGCCCTGCGTCGGCGTCCCGAAGACGATAGACAACGACCTGTCCGCCACCGACTACACCTTCGGCTTCGACACCGCCGTCGGCATCGCGACCGAGGCGATCGACCGTCTGCACACCACCGCCGAGTCCCATATGCGCGTCCTGGTGGTGGAGGTGATGGGCCGGCACACCGGCTGGATCGCCATCCACTCCGGCCTGGCCGGCGGCGCCAACGTCATCCTCATCCCCGAGCAGCGCTTCGACGTCGGCCAGGTCTGCGCCTGGGTGACGTCCCGGTTCAAGGCGTCGTACGCGCCGATCGTCGTCGTCGCCGAGGGGGCCATGCCCAAGGACGGCGACATGGTGCTCAAGGACGAGTCCCTCGACTCCTTCGGGCATGTGCGGCTGTCCGGGGTCGGCGAGTGGCTGGCCAAGGAGATCGAGCGGCGGACCGGCAAGGAGGCCCGCACGACGGTCCTCGGGCACGTCCAGCGCGGCGGCACGCCCAGTGCCTTCGACCGCTGGCTCGCCACCCGCTTCGGCCTGCACGCCATCGACTGCGTCCGCGAGGGCGACTTCGGCTCGATGGTCGCCCTGCGCGGCACCGACATCGTCCGGGTCCCGATCGCCGCCGCCACGGCCCGCCTGAAGACGGTCGACCTGAGGCTGTACGAGGAGGTCGGCGTGTTCTTCGGCTGACCGGCGTCGTACGGGTATGGACCCTATATTCGGCGTATTCGGCTCATACCCGTACAGGCTCATACCCGTACAGAACGGAGATGTCGTGGAGATCCTGGCCTTCGGTGTGCAGGCCGACGAGAAGCCGCTGATCGAGCGGGCGTTCAAGGGCCACCACGACATCCACTGCCTGGGCGTCTTCCTCACCGAGGACACCGCGCCCATCGCCGCCGGCCACGAGATCGTCTCCACCAGCGTCAACGCCGACCTCGGCGCGCCGGTCCTGTCCGTCCTGGCGGCCGGCGGGACCCGGATGGTCGCCCAGCGCTCGACGGGCTTCAACAACATCGACCTCGACGTCGCCGAGAGGCTCGGCATCACGGTGGCCCGGGTGTCGTACTACTCGCCGTACGCGGTCGCCGAGTTCGCCTGGACCCTCGCCATGGCGGTCAACCGCCGCGTCGTCCGCGCCTCCACCCGCACCCGCGACTTCGACTTCCGCCTGGACGGCCTGATGGGCCGCGACATGTACGGCCGCACGGCCGGCGTCATCGGCACCGGGAAGATCGGTGAGGCCTTCGCCCGGATCGCGCACGGCTTCGGCATGCGACTGCTCGGCTGGGACATCGCCGAGAACCCCGCGTGCATGCAGCTCGGCATGGCCTACGTGCCCAAGGAGCAGCTGCTCGCCGAGTCCGACCTGGTCACCCTGCACGTGCCGCTGATGCCGGAGACCCGGCACCTCATCGACGCGGACGCCCTGAGGACGATGCGGGACGACGCGATCCTGATCAACTCCAGCCGTGGCGGGCTGGTCGACACCGCCGCCCTCGTCCACGAGCTGCGCGCGGGCCGCTTCACGGGTGTGGGTCTCGACGTGTACGAGGCGGAGGCCGGGCTGTTCTTCCTCGACAAGTCCCTGCAGGCCGTGGCGGACGACACCCTCGCCCGCCTCGTCACCTTCCCCAACGTCCTCGTCACGTCCCACCAGGCGTACTACACCGAGGACGCCGTCGGCCAGATCGTCGACACCACGGTGCGCAACGTCCTCGACTACCTCGCGGGCCGCCGCTCCGAGAACGTGCTGGTGCCGCGCAGCTGACCGATCAGGTCCCGGACGATTCCTGCGCCGTCCAGCGTCAGCACCGACTCCGGGTGGAACTGCACCCCGGCGAACCCGGGCCCCCGCAGGGCGTGCACCTCCCCTGAGCCGCTACGGGCGACCTCGATGCCGTGCGCGGCCAGCTCCGCCGCCGCTCCGTCGTCGCAGTGCGCCACGAAGCTGTTGTAGAAGCCGACGGTCTCGGCCCGGCCGAACAGGTCGACGGTCGTCTGCGCCCCCTGGTACGGCACCTCCTTGCGCACGAGGTCCAGCCCGAGCTCGGCCGCGACCAGCTCGTGCCCGAGGCAGACGCCGAGCACCCCGTGGCGGCGGCCGCGCAGCACCTCGGCGGTCAGCTCCCGCAGCAGGCGCATCTTCGGATCGCCCAGGTCGGACGGGTCGCCGGGGCCGGGCCCGATGACGAGCGGTCCCCCGTGCGCGAGCACGGCCGCGCGCAGTCCGGGCTCGTCGTAGCGGCGGACGGTGACGGTGAGGCCCGAGGAGCGCAGCACGTGCGCGAGCATCACCGTGAAGGTGTCCTCGCCGTCGACGACCAGGGCGTGCCCCGTGAGGTCCGCCGTCGGCTCCTGCATCCGCAGCCAGAACGGCGCGAGGGACGCCCGGCGCCCGTCCAGCGCGGCCCGCACCCGGGAATCGTCGGCCAGCACCGGCCGTACGGCCTCCTCGGGCGGCCGCCGGTCGCGCACGCCCAGCGCCGCCAGCACCCCCGCCGCCTTGGCGTGGGTCTCCGCGACCTCGCCCGCCGGATCCGAGCCGCGCACGAGCGTGGCGCCCACCGGCACCCGCAGCCGCCCGGCCGCGTCGATGTCGGCGGTGCGGATGAGGATGGGGGAGTCCAGGGTCTGCGCCCCGCCGGAGTCCCGGCCGAGGAGGGCGAGGGCCCCGCCGTAGTAGCCGCGCCCGCCGGCCTCGTGCCGTTCGATGACCCGGCAGGCGTTCTGCACCGGTGAACCGGTGACGGTCGCCGCGAACATGGTCTCCTTCAGCACCTCCCGCACATCCAGCGAGGACCGGCCGCGCAGCTCGTACTCGGTGTGCGCGAGGTGCGCCATCTCCTTCAGCCGCGGCCCGACGACCACCCCGCCCATGTCGCCGACCGTGCACATCATCTTCAGCTCCTCGTCGACGACCATCGACAGCTCCTCGATCTCCTTGCTGTCGGCGAGGAAGGAGAGCAGGTGCTCCGGCGTGGGGCCTTCGGCGGGATAGCGGTACGTCCCGCTGATCGGGTTCATGACGACGGTGCCGCCCGACATCCGCACATGGACCTCGGGGCTGGCCCCGACGAGGGTCCGGTCCCCGGTGTGCACCAGGAACGTCCAGTACGCGCCCCGCTCCCCGACCAGCAGCCGCCGGAACAGCGCCAGCGCGTCGGCCCGGCCGAACCCCGGGATCCGGCCCTCGTACGCGCGCCGGATGACGAAGTTGGCGCCCTCGCCCCGCCCGATCTCCTCCCGCAGCACCCGCCCGACGATCCCGGCGTAGTCCTCGTCCCCGACGTCGAAGCCGCCGCCCTCTACGCGCACCTCGTGCGCCGGGAGCTGCCGCAGCGCCTCGGCGAGCGGGATGCCGTACGTCTCCTCGGGCGTGAGCGCCAGCAGCGGGGTGCCGTCGTCGCGGACCTCGAAGCCGCGCTCGCGGATCTGACGGTACGGGACGAGTGCGAGGCTCTCGTCGGGGAGGTCGGCGAGGCGGTCGTAGGTGCTCACCGGGCCGAGCAGCAGTTCCACGGTGTCGTGGTCGTGGCCCGGGGTGCGGCGGCGGAGCAGGGCGAAGGGGCGGTCGCCGTGCGCGAGCTGTGCCAGGTCCATGGTTCCTCTTCCGTCGTCGTGACCGGTTCGGGGAACGGGCTCCGCAAACGCCGAAGGCCGCCCCTCGGGCGGCCTTCGCGAAATCTTTCGTACGCGCAGTCAGTGGGCCGCCGAGGAAGCGGTCCACCACCAGTTCTGGATCGAGTGCGCGAACATGTGCCGCACCTTACCCCATGTCCACAGAGCGTCACCCGCGTCTCACTCCCTGGGCGGCGGGCGGGACGGCCGCACAGCACCCCGTAATGTTGGGGTTGTGACCGTGAACGCTAAGACCAGCGCCAGCGCTGGCAACACCTGGCGAGACCTGCCCGCGGCGCAGCAGCCCGAGTACCCCGACACCGAGGCTCTGCGCGCAGTGATCGCGGACCTCGAGTCGTATCCGCCGCTCGTCTTCGCGGGCGAGTGCGACCAGCTGCGCGCCCGGATGGCGGCCGTCGCCAGGGGAGAGGCGTTCCTGCTCCAGGGCGGCGACTGCGCCGAAGCCTTCGACGCGGTGTCCGCGGACCAGATCCGCAGCAAGCTCAAGACCCTGCTCCAGATGGGCGCCGTGCTGACGTACGCCGCTTCCGTGCCCGTGGTGAAGGTGGGCCGGATCGCCGGCCAGTACTCCAAGCCGCGCTCCAAGCCGACCGAGACCCGCGACGGCGTGACGCTGCCGACCTACCGGGGCGACTCCGTCAACGGCTTCGACTTCACCGAGGCGGCCCGCGTTCCGGACCCGGAGCGGCTGAAGCGGATGTACCACGCGTCCGCCTCCACGCTGAACCTGGTGCGCGCCTTCACCACCGGCGGCTACGCCGACCTGCGCCAGGTGCACGCCTGGAACCAGGACTTCGTGAAGTCGTCCCCGTCCGGCCAGCGCTACGAGCAGCTCGCCCGCGAGATCGACAACGCGCTGAACTTCATGCACGCCTGCGGGGCCGACCCGGAGGAGTTCAAGACCGTCGAGTTCTTCTCCTCGCACGAGGCCCTGCTGCTCGACTACGAGTCCGCGCTCACCCGCGTCGACTCGCGCACCGGGCAGCTGTACGACGTCTCGGGCCACATGGTGTGGATCGGTGAGCGCACCCGGCAGCTGGACCACGCGCACATCGAGTTCGCCTCGAGGATCCGCAACCCGATCGGCATCAAGCTCGGCCCGACGACCACGCCGGAGGAGGCGCTCCAGTACATCGAGCGTCTCGACCCCGAGCGGGAGCCCGGCCGGCTGACCTTCATCGTCCGCATGGGCGCCGACAAGATCCGCGACCGGCTGCCCGACCTGGTCGAGAAGGTCACGGCGTCCGGCGCGGTGGTGGCCTGGGTGACCGACCCGATGCACGGCAACACCTTCGAGGCGGCCTCCGGCCACAAGACCCGCCGATTCGACGACGTGCTCGACGAGGTCAAGGGCTTCTTCGAGGTGCACAAGGGCCTCGGCACGCACCCGGGCGGCATCCACGTCGAGCTGACCGGTGACGACGTCACGGAGTGTGTGGGCGGCGGCGACGAGATCTTCGTCGACGATCTGCACCAGCGCTACGAGACGGCCTGCGACCCGCGGCTGAACCGCAGCCAGTCGCTCGACCTGGCGTTCCTGGTCGCGGAGATGTACCGGGACCAGTAGGCACCCAGCAGCCGCGCCGGGCCGCTGCCGGCACGTGCGATGGGGCGCGGATCACAAATGATCCGCGCCCCTCCACTTTTGCGGCCCGGATGTGCCAGGTAAGGTTAGGTTAGCCTCACCGACTACGGGGACGGCACCACCGATCGACCCCGCCAGGAGGTGAACCGCGTGTACGTCTGCAGTTGCTTCGGTGTCACCGAGCAGCAGGTCAAGAACCACGCGGAGAACGGTGCCTGCACCCCTCGCCAGATCGCCTCGGCCTGCAAGGCGGGCACGGACTGCGGCGGCTGTGTACGCCGTATCCAGGCGCTCCTCGGCCGCGGCAGCTGCCCGCGCCGGGAACTGGCGGAGCAGGGCAGGTCACCCCTGACCGAGGTGGCGCAGGTGACCGCCGAGGCCGCCTGAGCCCTGAGCTAGTGGGTGGAGAAGCCGCCCGTGCCCGGTCCGGAGGCGTCCGGCTGGCTCTGCTCGATCAGCGTCGACAGGTAGAGCGACTCTCCGAGCTTGTCGATCAGTTCGAGCTGCGTGTCCAGGTAGTCGATGTGGTGCTCCTCGTCGGCGAGGATCGCCTCGAAGATGTTGGCCGAGGTCACGTCGTCCTTGGCGCGCATGACCTCCACACCGCGCCGCAGCCGGTCGATGGCCTCGACCTCGATCTGCCGGTCCGCCTGGAACATCTCGGTCACCGTCTGGCCGACGCTGACGTGGAACAGCCGCTGGTAGTTGGGCAGGCCGTCCAGCAGCAGGATGCGGTCGGTCAGTACCTCCGCGTGCCGCATCTCGTCGAAGGACTCGTCCCGGGTGTACTTGGCGAGCTTCGTCCACCCCTTGTGGTCCTGCAGCTTGGAGTGCAGGAAGTACTGGTTGATCGCGGTCAGCTCGGCGGTCAGCTGCTCGTTGAGCAGTTCGAGCACCTCGGGGTCGCCCTGCATTGGGGGCTCCTTCCACGTCGGGAGGTCGAAACTGGAGGTTGCGCCGCATGATGGCACCGGGCATCCAAGATCGTCCAGTAAGTGCGTGCTTAGTAACTAAGTACATGCTTAGCCTAAATTGCACGAGTTGCCCGATTCTGAACGGGGCTGGTCCTGTGCACCGTCCACCGTCTGTCAGGATGGAGTCATGGGTCACCCGGAGGAGCGCGAATCTGCGGCAGCGGCATCGTTCGAGCTTCCGCCGGGGCAGCGGGTACAGCGTGGATGGCCGGTCACGCACTACGGGCCGGTGCCCAAGTTCCGGTCCGAACGCTGGGAGTTCAGGGTCTTCGGCGCCACCGCCGACGGGGACAAGCACTGCTGGACCCACGAGGAGTTCACGGCCCTGCCGTACACCTCCGTGGTGGCCGATCTGCACTGCGTCACCAAGTTCAGCATGCTCGGTGCGGAGTGGGGTGGCATCCCCGCCCGGACCGTCGTGGACCTCGCGCCGCCCGCCTCGAATGTCACCCATGTGATGGTGTGGGCGGAGTACGGCTTCAGCTCGAACCTGCGGCTCGCGGACTTCGCCGACGAGCGCACGATCTTCGCCACCCACAAGGACGGTGAACTGCTCACCGCCGAACACGGCTTCCCGCTCCGCCTGATCGTGCCGCACCTCTACGCCTGGAAGGGGCCGAAGTGGGTGCGCGGCGTGGAGTACATGACCGCCGACCGCCGCGGTTTCTGGGAGGAGCGGGGCTACCACAACATCGGCGACCCCTGGCGGGAGCAGCGCTACTCGTACCAGGAGGAGCCCGGGGACGGCCCCGAGCTCTGACTCCTGCTGACCGCGACCGCCGGTGCGGCTGTGTTCAGTGGTGGTACTGGTGCACCACCGCGTGGCCCTTGCCCCGGCCGATCATCCACTTGTTGACCGGGACCGTGACCACGAAGGCGACCGCGAGGGCGATCGCCAGGACGACCCAGAAGAGCGCGGAGTCGAGCCCCGCGTCCATCGCCCCCGGCCAGAACGCGATCACGCCGTTGTCGACCAGCTCCATCACGGCGATCGACAGCGTGTCCGCGGCCAGTGCCACCCGGACGCCGGCCCGCAGGCCCACGCCCGCCTTCAGCACCCCGCGCAGGGTGAGGGCGTAACCGAAGAAGAAGGCCAGCACGATCGCCAGGACCAGGGTGGACACGTCGCCCCAGCCGAGCGCGGTGCCGATGACCATGCCGAGCACCTCGCCGATGGCGCAACCGGTCAGGCAGTGCAGGGTGGCCCGCACGGCCATGGGCCAGCCGGCGGGGGTGTGGCTGTGGTGCGTGTGTGCGTGCTGCATTCGAGCCCCCTGTGTCAGGTGATGGTTCCCGCATCGAGCAGGAACCATATACCCCCCGGGGGTATTCCGGGAGTCCTCGACCGCCCGGATCTCGCCAGCCGCCCCGGAGCTCTGCTCGGATGTCCCGGCGTTCCGCTCAGCCCTCCCGGAGCTTCTTCAGCCGCTCCACGTCGGCCGCGTGCCCCTCCTTGCCGCCGGGCGTCTCGATGATCAGCGGTACGCCCTCGGTGGCGGGGTGGGTCATCAGGGCGCGGAACGGGTCCTCGCCGATGTGGCCGGCGCCGATGTTCTCGTGCCGGTCCTTGTGGGCGCCGGCCAGGTCCTTGGAGTCGTTGGCGTGGATCAGCTTCAGCCTGCCCTCACCGACCGTGCCGACCAGCAGGTCCAGCGTCTGGTGCATGCCGTCCGGGCCGGTCAGGTCGTGGCCGGCGGCGAAGACGTGGCAGGTGTCGAGGCAGACGCCCAGCTTCGGGTGGGCGTCCAGGGCCTCGAAGTAGGGCCCGAAGTCCCATGTGCGTGAGCACAGCGAGGCGCCCTGACCCGCCGTGGACTCCAGCAGGACGTAGGGGTCGTCGTCGGTGAGCTCGTCTAGCAGCGGCAGCAGGTACTCCCGTACCTGCTGCAGCGCCACCGACCGGGCCCGCCCGCCGGTCGCGCTCCCGGTGTGCACGACCACGCCGAGCGCGCCGATGGCCCGCCCGCGCCGCAGCGAGTGCCGCAGCGACTCCACCGACCGCTCGGCGGTGGCTTCCGTGTGCGAGCCGAAGTTGATCAGGTACGGCGCGTGCACATAGGCCGGGATCGACTCCTCGGCGCACGCCGCGCGGAACGCCTCGTCCTGCCGCGGATCACCGGCAGGCGTGGCCCAGCCACGCGGGTTGGCGACGAAGACCTGCACGGTCTCGGCCTTCAGGTCGTGGGCGTAGGTGAGACCCACGGAGTGCAGTCCGCCGGCCACGGGGACGTGGCCGCCGACGGGGTTGCGGGAGGGGCCGGGGCGCTGACTGTTCACCCGTTCAGGGTGTCATGCGCCCCGCGGCCTCCCGTCAGCGGATCTTGAGGGTGATCGTCGACCCCTTGGGCGCGGTCTCCCCGCCCTGCACGGACTGGTCGCGCACGGTGTCGCCGAACAGGCCGAGCAGGCCGCGGTCCTCCTCGACCTCGAAACCGGCGCCCTGAAGCTTCTGCTTGGCCTCGCCCACGCCGTCGCCCACCACGTCCGGGACCTCGATCATCTCCGGGCCCTTGGAGAGCGTCAGCGTCACCGTGTCACCCTCGGCGGCCTCGCCGCCGGGGCCCGGGTTCTGCCGGGCGACCCGGCCCGCCTCGTGCTCCGAGTTGATCCGCTGCGTGGCGACGCGCACCTTCAGGCCCGCCTCCTGGAGCTCCTGCCTGGCCTCGGCCGGGTCGCCGCCGGTGACGTCCGGGATGTCGACGGGGGCGCCCTTGCTGACGGTGAGCGCGATCGCGGTGCCGGCCCGCGTCGTGGTGCCCGTCGCGGGGTTCGAGCTGATCACGGAGCCCCGCGGGACGTCCTCGCTGAACTCCCGGGTCACCATGCCCGGCTCCAGGCCGCTGCCCTGGAGGAGGTCGCGCGCCTTGTCCAGCCGGTGGCCCGCGACGTCCGGCACCTTCACCGTCTCGGGGCCGTCGGAGACGGTCAGCGTCACGGAGTCGTTGTGCCGGATCCGGGCGCCGGGCGCCGGGTCGGTGCTGATGACCGTGCCGCGCCTCACCGTGTCGCTGTAGGCGTGCCTGACCTGCCCGACCTCCAGACCGGCGTCCGCGAGCCGGTCCTCGGCCTGCGCCTCGGTCTTCGCCAGCAGCGGCGGGACCTCGGTGAACTGGCCGGAGTTGATGTACCAGACACCCAGACCGAGGCCCAGTGCCAGCAGGACCGCGGCGACGAGCGTGACGACCGTGCGCCGCGGGCGGGGGCTGCGGCGCGGGGTGTCCAGGGGCGGCGACTCCAGACGGCTGGTCCGGTGGTACCGGGACTCGTCGTCGTCCTCGTTCACGGGCAGCTGCCGCAGCGCGGTGAGCGCGCGCGGGATGACGCTCGTGCGGTCGTCGGCGTTGTCGTGCTGCGCGGTGACCGCCTGCGGGGGCACCGCGTCGAGCTGCTCGGCACCGAGCGCGGCCCGCGACTCGCGGACCCGGGCGAGCAGCGCCACGGCGTCGTACGGGCGGATCTCCGGCATGCGGGCGGTCGCCGCGGCGACCAGCTCGTCCAGCTCGTACGCCAGGCCGGGCACGGCCGCCGAGGGCGGCGGGACGTCCTCGTGCACATGCCGGTAGAGCACCTGGGCGGGCGATTCCCCGGTGTGCGGCTTGCCGCCGGTCAGCATCTCGTAGAGCACCACACCGCACGCGTACACGTCGACGCGGGGATCGGCGCTGCCGTGCTCGATCTGCTCGGGCGCGAGGTAGGAGACGGTGCCGAGGACGGACCCGGTGGTCTGGGTGACCGTGTCCACGGACCGGACGAGCCCGAAGTCGGCGACCTTGACCCGGCCGTCGTCCCCTATGAGGACGTTCTCCGGCTTCATGTCCCGGTGCACGAACCCGGCGCGGTGGGCGGCGCCCAGCGCGGCCAGGACCGGCTCCAAAATGTCCAGCGCGGCCCGCGGCTGCAGCGCCCCGCGCTCGCGCAGCACGTCCCGCAGGGTGCAGCCGGAGACGTACTCCATCGCCAGGTAGACGTACGATCCGTCCGCCCCCTGGTCGAACACCTGGACGACATTCGGGTGGGCGAGCCGGGCCACCGACTTGGCCTCGCGGATGAAGCGCTCGACGAAGGAGACGTCGGCGGCCAGGGTCGGGTGCATCACCTTGAGCGCGAGGACGCGGTCGAGGCGGGTGTCCACGGCTCGGTAGACCGTGGCCATCCCGCCGACCGCGATCCGCGCGTCGACGCGGTAACGGCCGTCGAGCAGTCGCCCGACCAGAGGGTCTTGAAGGGTCGTGTCCACGCAGGCGAGTGTACGAGCCGTCACCGACACCGCTCGCCGGTTCCCGGAGCATCGGGGCGGTACTGCAGCGGACCTGTGACGTGTCTGGCGCGCGCACGCGCGACCACGTGGTAGGGGATCACTGGAAGGCGGGCCGCTCCGGGTCCAGCGCGGCCATCCCCGCCACCGGCGAGGAGGCCTCCGCGAAGTGCCGCCGGGGGATACGCCCCGCCAGCCGGGCCAGCCGTCCCGCCTCCACGCCGTTGCGCATGGCGGCGGCCATCAGCACCGGTTCCTGGGCCCGGGTCACGGCTGAGGCCAGCATCACACCCGCGCACCCCAGCTCCATCGCGAACGCCGCGTCCGACGCCGTGCCCGCTCCCGCGTCCAGGATCACCGGCACGCGCGCGTGCTCGACGATCAGCTGGAAGTTGTGCGGGTTGCGGATGCCGAGCCCCGAGCCGATCGGCGACCCGAGCGGCATGATCGCGGCACAGCCCACGTCCTGGAGCCTGCGCGCCAGCACAGGGTCGTCGTTGGTGTAGGGCAGCACCGTGAAACCGTCGTCCACCAGCGTCTCCGCGGCGTCCAGCAGCTCGATCGGGTCCGGCAGCAGGGTGCGTTCGTCGGCGATGACCTCCAGCTTGACCAGGTCGGTGCCGAGGGCCTCGCGCGCGAGGCGGGCGGTCAGCACGGCCTCCCCGGCCGTGAAGCAGCCGGCCGTGTTGGGCAGCATCCGGATGCCCAGCCTGTCCAGCACCGACAGGACGGAGCCGTGCACATCGGGGTTGACGCGCCGCATCGCCACGGTGGTCAGCTCCGTTCCGGAGGCGACCAGCGCCCGCTCCAGCACGTCCAGGCTGGGCGCACCGCCGGTGCCCATGATCAGCCGCGAGGTGAAGGTCGTACCCCCGAGGACGAAGGGATCGTCGGCCATGGGTCAGCCTCCTTGGACGGCGGTGAGGACCTCGACACGGTCACCCTCGGAGAGGGGCGTGACGGGCCACTGCGCGCGCGGGACGACGGTTTCGTTGAGGGCGGCGGCCACACCGGAGGGCGCCGCGGTGAGCGTGCGTACGAGGGTGTCGAGGGCCGTGCCGTCGGTGATCCGGCGGGGCTCCCCGTTGACGGAGATGATCATGCGGGCTGCTCCGTGAGTACGGCGCCGAAGCGCTTCGGCGTGAAGGGACGGGCCTCGTCCGGGAGTTCACCGGTGGTCAGGACGTGCGCCATGGCGTCGCCGGTGACCGGGGTGAGCAGGACACCGTTGCGGTAGTGGCCGGTGGCCAGCAGCAGGCCGTCCAGGCCGGTCGGGCCGAGCAGGGGGGCGTTGTCGGGCGACCCGGGGCGCAGACCCGCGCGGGTCTCGGTAAGGGGCAGCTCGGTGATGCCGGGGACCAGCTCGTGCGCGTCGCGCAGCAACTCGTACACGCCCCCGGCGGTGACCGTGGTGTCCCAGCCCAGTTCCTCGCTGGTGGCGCCGACGACCAGCTCGCCGCTCTCGCGCGGCACCAGGTACACATGGCTGCCGCGCACCACCGCGCGCACGGTGCGGTTCAGGAACGGCGCGTGGGCCGGGGGCACGGTCAGTCGCAGCACCTGCCCCTTCACCGGCCGCACGGGCGGCAGCACGGCGTCCGGGACGCCCGCCAGCCGCCCGCTGAGGCTCCCGGCGGCCAGCACCACCTGCCCGGCGCCCACCTCGGTCCCCGCGCGCGTGACGACGCCCGCCGCCCGCTCCCGGACGACCAGCAGCCGCTCGGCCCACTCCCGGTGGAAGATCACGCCCGCCCGGCCGCAGGCGGCCACCAGGGCGGCCGAGAGCCGCCGCGGGTCGATCTGGTGGTCGCCGTCCACCCGCAGCCCGCCGCGCACACCCGGCGCGAGCATCGGCTCCAGGCGGCGGCACTCCCGGCCCGACAGCCACTCGGAGTCCAGCCCGTAGCGCCGTTGCAGGGCATGCAGTTCGCGCAGGTGGGCGCGGTCGTCGGCGTCCAGTGCGACGGCCAGGGTGCCGCACCGGCGGTAGCCGAGGTCGTGTCCGGTGAGGTCGGTGAGCTCGGCCGCGAAGTCCGGATAGCGGCGGGCCGAGGCGAGGTTCAGACCGAGCAGGGTCTCCTCGCCGTAGTGGAGTTCCGTGACGGCGGCGAGCATGCCGGCCGCCACCTGGGCGGCCCCGCCGCCGGGTTCGGGGTCGAGTACGGCGGTGGCGAGTCCACGCTGTGCGGCCCGCCAGGCCGTGACCAGGCCGATGATTCCGCCCCCGATGACGAGGACGTCTGACGTACGTGCGGAGGACGACACGGGCTTCAGCCCCTCCCTTCGCCGGCATGACCCGGATCAGGTTCGTACGGTCGGAGGCCGGCCAGCCTCCCTCTCAGCCCGGTACGTCCGGGCTCCCGCGAGTGCTCTACGGTGGCCACCCTAGCTCTTGCCCGCACGCCTCTGTAAGGGAGCCTCCCGGCATGGCCCGCTCACTGGACGGACTCGTCCTCGCTCCCGTCGCCGACCAGGCCCCGGGACAGGTCGGGACGCGCACCCGGTTCACGTACCACGAGCAGGACGGCGAGATCCGGGCCGAGTACGCCGGTGGGGACGTCGTGCGCGGATACCTGGTGGGCACCCGCGAGGGCGACCGGCTGGACTTCCGGTACGTGCAGCTCAAGCAGGACGGTACGACGTCCTCGGGGCACTGCGTTTCGACGGTCGTGGAACTGCCCGACGGGCGGGTGCGACTGGAGGAGAGCTGGGAGTGGGAGTCGCAGGCGGGCAGCGGGACGAGCGTGGTCGAGCAGGTCGGCCGGAGATCCGGGGAAGGCGACCGGTAGCACCCCCTTACTGACAAACTGTCAGTTGTCTATGGTGATCAGGTGAGCGAGCAGAAGAGGGCACAGGCGCGGCGCGTGGTCGTCGTGGGGGCGGGGATGGCCGGGGTGCAGACCGCGGTGGCCCTGCGGGAACAGGGCTTCCCCGGCACCGTGACGCTGATCGGCGCCGAGCCGCACCAACCGTACGACCGGCCGCCGCTCTCCAAGGCGGTCCTGCTCGGCAAGGCCGAGGGCTCCGCCTTCGACGTCGACTTCGAGGCGCTCGGCATCGAGCTGCACCTGGGGCGCGAGGTGACCGGCGTGCGCCTCGCCGACCACGGGCTGGACACCGAGTCCGGCCCGGTGCCCTACGACGTGCTGGTCCTCGCCACCGGTGCCGAACCCGTCACCCTGCCGGGCGCGGAGGGCGTCCCCGGTGTGCACCTGCTGCGCACCCTGGACGACGCCGAGCGGCTGCGGCCGGTGCTCGCCCTGCAGCACGACATCGTGGTCGTCGGCGCTGGCTGGATCGGCGCGGAGTTCGCCACGGCCGCCCGGGAGGCCGGCTGCGCGGTGACCGTCGTCGAGGCCGCCGCCCGTCCCCTCGCCGGGGCACTGCCCGCCGACGTGGCCGCGCCGATGAGCGCCTGGTACGCCGACAGCGGCGCCGTCCTGCGCACCCACGCGCGCGTGCGGAGCGTCGAGCCGGGCGCGGTCGTCCTGGACGACGGCACGCGGGTGCCCGCCGGCGCCGTCGTGGTCGGCATCGGCGCCCGGCCCGCCACGCGCTGGCTCGCCGGCTCCGGCATCGAGCTCGGCTGGTACGGCGAGGTCGTGGCCGACGACCACCTGCGCACCTCGGCGCCGGACGTCTACGCGGTCGGCGACTGCGCGTCCTTCCCCTCGGGGCGCTACGGCGAGCGGCTGATGGTGCACCACTGGGACAACGCCCTGCAGGGCCCCCGCACGGTCGCCGCGAACATCATCGGCGAGGCACCGGCGGTCTACGACCCGGTGCCGTACTTCTGGTCCGAGCAGTTCGGGCGGTTCGTGCAGTACGTCGGGCACCACACCACCGCAGACACCACCGTGTGGCGCGGTGACCCCGCCGGGCCCGCCTGGTCGGTGTGCTGGCTGCGCGAGGGCCGGCTCGCCGCGCTGCTCGCGGTGGGCCGCCCGCGGGACCTGGCGCAGGGCCGGCGGCTGATCGAGGCCGGGACCGTGATGGACCCGGACCTGCTGGCCGACCCGGCACGCCCTCTGAAGGCGGCCACGGCGTAACGCGTCGTCGCAGGTGGGCGGGGTCGGTGGGCGGGGCTGACTTCCGACTGTCGGTGGGGGATGGCAGGCTTGTTCCCGTGACCGAGATTGACGCAAAGATCGATGCTCTCGTCCCCGCCTGGCTCACCCTCCCCGACATCGCCGAAATGCTCGGCGTCGAGGTGACGCGTGTGCGGCAGCTGGTCAAGGACGGCCAGCTCATCGCCGTGCGCCGGGGTGAGAACCGCGCGCTGCACGTGCCCGCCGCCTTCATCGACGGGGACAAGGTCGTCAAGGGCCTGTCCGGGACCCTGACGCTCCTGCGGGACGACGGCTTCACGGACGAAGAGATGGTGGAGTGGCTCTTCACCCCCGACCCGAGCCTGCCGGGCACGCCCGCGCAGGCGCTCAGCGAGAATCGCGGCACGGAGGTGAAGCGGCGGGCCCAGGCACTCGCCGTCTGATCCCAGCCCGACCCGAAAGAGCCTGACCGGCGTACGGGCCGCGGTCCGCGGGCCCCGGCCCCGGGCCGACCGCGCCCGGCGGGGCCCGTACGCCACCCGCAGGCACACCCAGAGGTACTGATCCACGGGGGGACCCACGCATGCCCGACACCGCCGCCACCGCTCGCGCCCGGCTCGCCGACGCCCGTGTCTACCTGTGCACGGACGCCCGTCAGCGCCAGGGCGACCTGCCCGAGTTCCTGGACGCAGTCCTGGCCGGCGGGGTCGACATCGTGCAGCTGCGCGACAAGGGCATGGAAGCCGCCGAGGAGCTGGAGCACTTGGAGGTCTTCGCCGACGCCTGCGCCCGGCACGGCAAGCTGCTCGCGGTCAACGACCGCGCGGACGTAGCCCACGCCGCCGGCGCCGGTGTGCTCCACCTCGGCCAGGGCGACCTCCCGGTCCCCGCGGCCCGGGCGATCCTCGGCGACGACGTCCTGGTAGGCCGCTCCACGCACGCGGAGGCCGAGGCCGAGGCGGCGGCCGTCCAGGAGGGCGTCGACTACTTCTGCACCGGACCCTGCTGGCCCACCCCCACCAAGCCCGGCCGTCACGCCCCCGGCCTCGACCTCGTCCGGCGCACGGCCGCGCTGGGCACCGACCGCCCCTGGTTCGCCATCGGCGGCATCGACCTCGGCAACCTCGACGAGGTCCTCGACGCGGGTGCCCGCCGGGTCGTCGTCGTCCGCGCGATCACCGAGGCGGACGATCCGGGCGCGGCCGCGGCGGAGTTCGCCAAGCGGCTGCGTGGCGCCTGAGGCGTGACCCCATGTGACCGCCGGGTGTCCAAGGGATGGACAACGAGCCGACAATCCGGGCAAATTTCCTGCATCCGGTTGGGGGACAGGCGCCCCCTGGCTAACCTGCCCGTATGGCCCTCGGAACCGCATCCACCAGGACTGATCGCGCACGCACCGTGCGTGACATGCTCGCCCCCGGCAGGACCACGTACTCGTTCGAGTTCTACGCGCCGAAGACGGCCAAGGGCGAGCGCAGCCTGTGGGAGGCGCTGCGCAGGGTCGAGGCGGTGGCCCCCGACTTCGTCTCCGTGACGTACGGCGCCGGAGGTTCCACCCGCGCGAGCACGGTCAAGGAGACGCAGCAGATCGTCGCCGACACCACGCTCACCCCGGTCGCCCACCTCACGGCCGTCGACCACTCGATCGGTGAGCTGCGCAATGTGATCGGCCAGTTCGCCGACGCCGGCATCCGCAACATGCTCGCCCTGCGCGGCGACCCGCCCGGCGACCCCATGGGTGACTGGGTGCCGCACCCCAAGGGCCTGGCCTACGCCGCCGAACTCGTCCGCCTCATCAAGGAGTCGGGCGACTTCTGCGTCGGCGTCGCGGCCTTCCCGGAGATGCACCCGCGCTCCGCCGACTGGGACACGGACGTCGAGCACTTCGTCGACAAGTGCCGAGCCGGCGCCGACTACGCGATCACACAGATGTTCTTCCAGCCGGAGTCCTACCTTCGACTGCGTGACCGAGTGGCCGCCGCGGGCTGCGAGACGCCGGTCATCCCCGAGGTCATGCCCGTGACCAGCGTGCGGATGCTGGAGCGGCTGCCGCAGCTCAGCAACGCTCACATTCCGTCCACCCTGAAAGAGCGGATCCTCACAGCGAAAGACAATCCGTCCGCTGTACGCTCCATTGGGATCGAGTTCGCCACGGAGTTCTGCGCACGGCTGCTGGCGGAGGGAGTGCCGGGTCTGCACTTCATCACGCTCAACAACTCCACGGCGACCCTGGAAATCTACGAGAACCTGGGCCCGCACCACCCACCGCGGGCCTAGACCGGTCGCACGCTCATACGACACACTGCGTAGCGGCCACTGGGAGAGGGGCGTACATGGGCTGGACGGTCCTCTACATCGCGTTCGGCATCGTCGCGCTGTGGCTGCTCGGCGAGGTGCTGCTGCAGTACAAGGCGCGGCTTCGCTGGCGGTTGCTGGCGTTCGCGGGCTTCCTCGGTGTCGTCGTCGGGGTACTGATCCCGTCCGTCATCGTGATCGGACTGGGCGCGGCCGCCTTCGCGGTCGGGCAGACCTACGTCACGCTGTCGTTCCGCCGTGGCTTCGCCGCCGGATGGGCGGTCACCGGGCGTCCGAGTCTGGGCGGCAGCAAGCGCCGCCGCGGTGAGCCGGAGCACCAGGACCCGGCGCTGGAGGTCTCCGACCTCGAAGCGTCCGGCTACGGTGACGGCGACGGCAAGTACGAGCAGGGCGGCGCCGGATACGGCCAGGACGACTACGAGCGCGACGACGTCTTCACGCCCGCCCGCCCCGGCGCCGCGACGGCCGCCGAGACCACCTCCGTGTACGAGCCGCAGCCGCTGCCCGACGACACCGGCTCCTACGGCGTGTACGGCGACACCGGCGCCCACGCCACCCAAAGCCAGACCCAGGACCAGTACGCGGCGGCCGCCCAGTCCAGCGACCAGGCCTACGCCTACGACGGCTACTCGGGCTACGGCCAGCAGCAGTACGGCTACGACACCACCGGTCAGCAGCAGTACGCGGCCTACTCCGACCCGTACATCGGCACCCAGACCTACGGCGGGTCGTACGACACCGGGTACGACCAGCAGCAGTACGGCCAGCAGAGCTACGGTCAGGACCAGTACGCCACCGGCGGCTACGGCGGCGAGACCCCGTCCGGCGGTGTGTGGGTGCCGCAGCAGCGCAACACCGACGACCCGTACGGGGGCGAGCTGCCGCAGGAGCAGCCGTATCCGTATCAGGGGGACGGTCAGGCGCAGCAGGGGAACGGGTACGACGAGCGGTACCGGTTCTGAGTCACTGAACGTGCGGAAGTAGTGGGTTCTTGGGAGCCCCGCGGATCCTCGTGAGGGGAACCGCGGGGCTCACTGCCGTCCGGGAGCCTCGTCGCAGAACGGAATCCGGCGGCCGCGTGTCCTCACTGGGAGCCGCGGAAGTCGGGGCCCTCCACGATCAGTCCCGACACCAGCGCGCCCGACATCCCGGCGTGCGGGAGGCCACCGCCCGGGTGGGACCAGCCGCCGACCGCGAACAGGCCCGGCAGCGCGGTGCTGTTGGAGGGATGCAGCAGTCTGCCCCCGGCCGCCGCCAGCGCCGGAGGCGGGATCGCTCCGCCCTGCGCCCCGGTCGCCTCGGCGATGTCGGCCGGGGTGTACGGCTCGTGCCGCAGAAGGCGGGAACGGAGGTCCGGGATCGCGCGCTCGGCAGCGGTGATCATGGCTTCGGCCTGGTCGGCGCAGCTCTGCGGCGAGGCCGACGCCGGCACGGTGGCCGTCAGGGTGGCCGCCTCGTGGCCGGAGTCCGGGACGAGACGCGGATCGTCGGGGCGCAGGACCGTGACCGTGGGGTGCCAAGCCCCGGGTCCCGGCAGCCCGGCGCCGAAGACGGCCTCCAACTCGCCCTCCCTGTCCGCGGTGTGCACCACCGTCCGGTGCGGTGTGCCCTGCGGACGGGGGCCGCGCAGCGCCAGCAGCACCGTCAGGCGGCTGGGCAGCCCGTGCCGGGGCGGGACCTCGCCGGTGGTTCGCGGCGGCATGTCCGGCAGCGCGCCGGGCGCGACACCGGCGACCACGAAGTCCGCCTCCGCGACCGTCCCGCCGGCCAGCTCCACGCCCGCCGCCCGGCCGTCCTTCTCCAGGAGTCCGGTGACCTCGGCGCCGAAGACGAACTCGACCCGGCGGGCCAGACACCGCTCGTGGACCGCGCGCGCCAGCTCCCGGATGCCGCCGCGCACGTACCAGGCGCCGAAGGCGTGCTCCATGTACGGCAGCACGGCCGCGCTCGCCGGCGCGACGCGCGGGTCGAGGCCGTACGCCAGCGCGTGGCTCTCCAGCAGGGCGATCAGCCGGGGCTCGCGCAGCTCCCAGGCGCCGACCTCGGCGAGCGTGCCGGCCCGGCGGGTGCGCAGCAGCTTCTTGTGCGGGACCGAGGGGTAGGGCTCGCGCTCGGCGAGCACCGGCCAGTCGGGCCAGAGCGGCTCCTCCAGGAGCGGCCGGCGCGTCCGGTCCCAGGCCTCGCGGGCCCGCACGAGGAAGTCGCCCCAGCGGTCGCCCGCGCCGGAGCCCAGCGCCTCGTCGAGTGCGGCGACGACGCCCGCGCGCGAGGCGTTCGGCAAGGAGACCTCCGTGCCGTCCGCGAAGACGTGCCGGGCCGACGGGTCGACCTGCGTCAGCTCGACGCACGCCTCCAGCGGCTCCTTGCCGGTCTTGAGGAACAGGTCCCGCCAGACCGCGGGCAACGGCAGCAGGCCGGGACCGGTGTCGAAGGCGAACCCGTCCCGCTCCCGCCGCCGCACCGCCCCGCCGTACGTCTCCGTACGCTCGTACACCGTCACTCGGTGGCCCGCCACGGCCAGCCGCGCGGCAGCCGCCATGGCGCCCATCCCGGCGCCGATCACCGCAATCCGTGCCATGCCCGCGACTTTATCGGCCACCGCTGACACCGCGTGACCGGGCCTCTGACCTGGGGCGGACGCCCGGCCTCACCCCGGCGGACCGCCCTCCCGCTCCGCCAACCGCCGTTCCTCCCGGCGTTGTGCTCTGCGGCGCAGGAAGCGGTGGATGCGGGAGGCCAGGAAGTACAGGGTGATCAGACCGGTGACCAGCAGGATCGCCGCGATGATCGCCGCCGCCTCGGGGTAGAAGATCGCGAACGTCACCAGCCCGCCGACGCCCAGGTCCTCGGCGATGCTGATGATCACGTTGCTGAAGGGCTCCGGCGACGCGTTGACCGCCATCCGGCTCCCGGCCTTGACCGCATGGCTGGCCAACGCCGTCGAACCGCCGATCGCACCCGCCGCCAGATCGGACAGCGAGGCGCTCTGCCCGGCGAGCAGCGCCCCGACCCAGGCGCCCGCGGCGGGCCGGATCAGCGTGTGCACGGAGTCCCACGCGGAGTCGACGTACGGGATCTTGTCGGCGACCGCCTCGCAGAGGAACAGCACGCCCGCGGTGACGAGCACCTCGGGGCGCTGCAGCGTCTCAGGGATCTCGTCGCTCAGCCCGGTCGCGCCGAAGAAGCCGAGCAGCAGCACCACGGCGTACGCGTTGACGCCGCTGGCCCAGCCGCTGGTGAAGACGAGAGGGAGTACGGACACGGACGCGATCGTAACCACCGGGCGGCCGCGCGTCCTGGGGACGAACACCGACGACTGAGTATCCGTACTCAGTCACGGAGATGAGTACGCACGCGGATGGGGCCAAACCCGCGCGAACGAGAGAGTAGTGGCACGGAAAGGGGCCCGGCGCCGGCACCGCCGACACGGGGCGGCGGAACGGCGAGGCCCTGGACCGCTCCTTCCGCCGGCTCAGGTCGGCGGGAGCGAGGCACGGGGGAACCCGGGGAGGGACGACCGGACGGGGGCCCAACGGGGGGAACGGGAAACACGGGGGTATCGGGGGAGCACGAGGAAGCGCCGGTCCGGCGTGGCCCGCGGGGGACGCGGCCACGATCCGGACCGGCGCTCTCTGTTTCTGCCTGGTACATCCACCCGCGTCGCCCGCACCACCCGGGCGGCCCACCCGAGTCGTCGGCCCGAGCCCCTACGGCCGTCCGCTCACCCGTCCCTGCAACAGCCGCGACAGCGCCGCGTGCACATCGTCCAGGGAGCGCTCCGGCTGGAACGCCTGCCAGTCCAGCGCGGCCACCAGCACCATCCCGACCAGCGCCGCCGCAGTCAGCGACACGTCGATCTCCTCGCTGAACTCACCCTGCTCGATGCCCTCGCGCAGCACGTCCTCGACGACGGCCACCGCCTCCTGCCGGACCACCAGCAGCGTGGACTGCCAGGCGCGGTTGGTGCGCCACAGCTCGGCGACGTACAGCTGCGTGAAGGCCGGATAGCGGTCGATGAAGACGAGCCCGGCCCGGATCATCGCGTCGAGTGCGGCCACCCGGGTGCCGCCGTCCTTCGCCGTCCGCTCGGCCGCCTCCTTCAGCGAGGCGGTCAGCAGGCCCACGCCGTGCCGCAGCAGCTCCTCGAAGAGGACGGACTTGCTGGCGAAGTTGTAGTACACGGTGCCCTTGGCGACCCCGGCCCGCTCGGCGATCTCGTCCACCGTGGTCGCGGAGAAGCCCTGCTCCGCGATGAGCGTGACGGCCGCCTCGTAGAGCTTCTGCCGGGTCGCCTCGCGGCGGGTACTCGCCCCCGACGTGGCGCTGCTGCTTTCCATGGCCCTGATTGTCACAGGAACGGCATCGTTGTAGGGCGCAGCCGACGAGGTCACAGGCTCAGCTCCGGGTGCAGCCGGTCCAGTGTCCACACCTGGCGGCGGCGGGCCGACAGCGCGGTCAGCGCGAGGGCGCCCGCGGTGAACGCGGCGAGCACCACGCACGCCTGCCACACGGGACCGAGGCCACCACCCGTGATGAGCCTCCTGAGCGCCTCGACGATGTAGCTCATCGGCAGGAACGGGTGCAGCGCGTTGAAGAAGCCCGGACTGGTCTGCACGGGGTACGTGCCCCCGGCGGAGGTCAGCTGCAGCATCAGCAGGGCCAGCACCAGGATCCGGCCGGCGGCGCCGAAGCGCGCGTTCAGCCACTGGACGATCGCCGCGAAGCACGCCGTCACCAGGAACAGGAAGCCCACCGTCCCGGCCGCCCGCGCCATCTCCAGGCCGACCGCCCAGTGCAGCACCGACATCAGGGCCGCCGTCTGGAGCACGCCGATCGCCAGCACCGGCAGCCAGCCCGCGAGCGCGATCCGCCAGGCCGAGGCTCCGGTGGCCAGCGCCCGCCGGTTGAGCGGCGCGATCAGCATGTAGGCCACCATCGCGCCCACCCACAGGGACAGTGGTATGAAGTACGGGGCGAAACCCGTGCCGTAGTTGGGCGCCTCGTGCAGCGACTTGGAGGCGAGCTGGACGGGGTCCGCCATGACCTCGGTCCGCGCGTCGCGTTCCCGCTCGTCGTAGTCGGGGATCTGCTCCGCGCCGTCGTGCAGCCCGTTCGCCAGCTTCACGGAACCGTCGACCAGCTTGAACATGCCCCCGCTGAGGTCGTCCGCGCCTGTCTTGAGCTCGCCGACGCCCGTGTCGAGGTCCACCGCGCCCGTCCGGGCGGTGCCCAGCCCCGTGTGCAGCGTCTTGGCGCCCTTGGCGACCTTCCCGGCGCCGTCGTTCAGCTTGTTGATCCTGGCGACGGCCTCGTCGAGGTCCTCCGACAGGTGCGGGGCGTCCTGGGCGAGCGCCCGGGCCTGCTCCTCCAGGGTGACGAGGTGCCCGTCGAGCTTGTCCATGTCGCCGTCGTAGCCGCTGATCACCGTGTTGAGGTCGTCCGCGATCGTGGCCACGTCGGCCGCCGAGTCCATTGCTTTCTCCAGGTCGGAGCAGGCCGCGTCGGGCAGCACGGGGGTCTCGCAGCGCCTCTTGTGGATTTCGCTCAGCGTGTCGGAGGCAAGATGGGCTCCCGTGGCGGCGGCCGGGGCCCGCTTCACCAGCGTGTCGAGGTTGTCCCGGATCGCGGCGGACGAGTCGGCGACCAGCCGCGCCGTGTCACCGATGGTCTTCTCGTTCTCCTCCAGGAAGGGCCCCAGCTTGTCCGCGATCCCGTTGACCTGGTCGGCGAGCGTCTGCGTACCCTCCGCGACCCGCGCCGAACCGTCCCTCAGGTCACCGGCGCCGGTGGTGAGCTTCGTCAGGCCCGAGGAGAGGTCCCCGCTGCCGTCCTTGGCCTCCTTCAGGCCGTCGGCGAGGTCCTTGGAGCCCTTCTCGGCCGTACCGATGCCGCTCTTGAGCTTGTCGGCACCGCCGGCCGCCTTCACCGTCTCGCCGTGGATGTCCGAGAACGAGATGAAGATCCGGTCCAGGAAGGACCGCGACGCCTTCGTGGATGCCGCCGTGCGTACCTCGCTGAACACCGTCCGCGATATCTGCCCGACGATGTAGTTGTTCGCGTCGTTCGTGCGGACCTGAAGCGCGCCCGTCTCGGGGGAGTCGCCCGAACTGGAGGCGATGCGCCTGCTGAAGTCGGCCGGCATGGTCAGCGACAGGTAGTACGTGCCGTCCTCGACCCCCGCGCGCGCGTCCTCGGCGCTCACCTCGTGCCAGTCGAAGACCTCGCTGTCCCGCAGCCCCGCCACGATGTCGTCGCCCGCCTCGACCTGCTTCCCGTCGGCGGTCGCGCCCTTGTCGTCGTTCACCAGCGCCACCGGGAGCCGGTCCAGGCGGCCGTACGGGTCCCAGAAGGACCAGAGGTACAGCGCGCCGTACAGCAGCGGCAGCAGCAGAAGCGCCACCAGGGCGGCCCGGGGAAGCTTCCCCCGGCCGAACCGCCGCAGTTCAAGCGCGGCCAGCCTCGGCGAACGCATCCGCCGCCTCCTTCACGTCGTCGCGGGCGGCCCGGCCGCCCTGGTCTTCGTGGCCGTCGCCAGGGGTATCACTGTCGGTGCCTTCGGGGTCTGCGTCCTCGTCGGCGCCGGCGGCGTTTTCGCGTGTGCCGGCTGCCTCGGGCTCCTGCGGTACGTCGCCCGTGGCCCGCTCGGTGGACAGCACCACGGCGTCCCCGGGCGCCTCGCTGCACACCGCCACCACGGTCGTCCCGGCCTCGGTGAGCGAGCGGAGCAGCGCCCACACCTCGGCCCGCTCGGCGTCGGAGAGCTTGAGGTCGGCGTCGTCGACCCCCAGCAGCCGTGGGCGCCCGACGAGCGCCAGCGCGACGGACAGCCGCAGCGCCTCCACGCGCTCCAGGTCCCGCACGGCGGTCCGCGAGCCCTTGGGCAGCGCCTCCCGGTCGAGTCCGGAGGCGGTCAGGGCGGCGTCGATCCGCAGCCGCGCCTGGTTCGCGCGCTCGGTACGCGGCCGCAGCAGACCCCGCAGCGAGACGCCGAACCGGCGCTGCAGCAGGGCCCTTTCGCGCAGGTGTTCCCCGACGGTCAGGGCCGGGTCGAGGTCGGTGACGCCGGGGACGTGCGCGAGCGCGCTGACCCGGCGCAGGGCCGCCATCTGCTTCGGCAGCCGGGCGTCGCCCACCTCCGCCGTCCCCTCGGTGGCCTCCATCCGCCCGGTGAGCGCGAGCAGCAGGCTCGTGCGCCCCGACCCGGACGGGCCCTCGATCGCGATCAGCGAGCCGGGCTCCGCGGCGAAGGAGATGCCGCGGAATGCCCAGCCGCGGGGCCCCTCGAGCCCGAAGTCGCGGGTGGTGACGGCGAGTCCCGTCACGGTTCCCCCCACAGCGCCCCCAGGTGTTTCTGAACCGAACTATTTGAACTGACTGGTCAGTGCAAAAACTAACCCGAACCTTCGAGCGAAGCAAAGGGCCAGGTCAGAACGGATTGTCAGTGCCATACCTCACGATGGGCACATACGGCACCCCCGTATGAGGACGTGCCGTCACCAAGACGACAGGAGGTTCGTCATGGCCAACTCGTCCGCAGCCGCCGCCCGTCGGCGCCGCGCCACCGGCCCTGCCCCCTCACTGACCGGTCCGGCGGGCGACGTGCACCCCGTGCTCCGCCGGGCCACGGCCCCGCCCGCCGCCCTCGACCTGCTCGCCCAGGCCCGCACCGGGCTCGAAGAGGCAGCAGCCCTCGAAACGCCGAACGAGCGCTACGCCATCGCCCACCTCGCCGCCCTGCGCACCGCCGCCGCCGTACTGGCCGCGCGGGGTCGACCAGAGACCAGCCCCCGGCGCCGGGCCCGGATCCGGAGCGCCTGGGAAGTGCTCCCCGAGATCGCGCCCGAGCTCACCGAGTGGAGCGCCCTGTTCGCCTCGGGGGCCCGGCGCCGCGCCCGGGCCGAGGCGGGCATCCAGGGCGCGGCCAGCCGCCGGGACGCCGACGACCTGATACGCGACGTGGCGATGTTCCTCCGCCTCGTCGAGCGGATGCTGGTGCTCCAGCCGGTCCTCCCGCACCCCCGCCCGGACGCGGACGAGGCGGAGGACCGCGGCCCCGGCACGGACCGCGACCGCGGCATGCCCGACGCGGGCTGAGACACCGGACGCGCCGGCCGCCGACACCGCTCTTGGTCAGGAGGAATATGCGCCCAGCGCAGTGACCGGCCGGTGCGCCCGAGGCAATAGGGTGGAGGGCGCCTGAAGCCTTCCCGCCCGCGCCCCGGGCGGGGAGGCAGCCCGTTCGCTCCGCCCCGCACGAGGGCGGTGCCGCGCCGAGGAGTCAACTGCCGTGTCGGACCCGATGCGCCCGCCCGCCTCCCACCGTCACCCGCAAGCGGCGTCGCTGCGCTCCGACCCTCGTCCTCGCGCCGCGCTGCGCACCGCAGTGGTGTGGGAGGTCCTCCAGGAGGCCCTGGACCGTCGGGTCAAGGCCACCGGCCGGGAGTCGCTGGACGTCCTCGACACCGGGGGCGGCAGCGGCAACTTCGCCGTACCGGTCGCGGGCCTCGGCCACCGCGTCACCGTCGTCGACCCCAGCCCGAACGCGCTGTTCGCCCTGGAGCGCCGCGCCGCCGAGGCCGGGGTCGCCGACCGCGTGAAGGGCGTGCAGGGCGACGCCCGCGGCCTCTTCGACGTGGTCGAGCGGGGCGGGTACGACGCGGTGCTGTGCCACGGCGTCCTGGAGTACGTGGACGACCCGGCCGAGGGCATCCGCAACGCGGTCGCCGCGCTCCGTCCCGAGGGAGTCCTCAGCCTGCTGGCCGCCGGTCTGGGCGGCGCCGTGCTCGCGCGCGCCCTCGCGGGCCACTTCACGGAGGCCAAGCAGGCACTCGACGACCCGAACGGCCGCTGGGGCTCGGGTGACCCGATGCCGCGCCGTTTCACCGCCGAGCAGCTCACCGACCTGGTCGAGGGTGCCGGCCTCGCCGTCGGCGCCGTGCACGGCGTCCGGGTCTTCGCGGATCTCGTGCCCGGCGTTCTGGTGGACACCGAGCCCGGCGCCATGGACGCGCTGCTCAAGTTGGAAGCCGCCGCGGCCGAGCTGCCCGCGTTCCGCGCGGTGGCCACGCAGCTTCATGTGCTCGGCGAGACGCAGGCGGCCGCGGGGGCATGAGGGGCTCCTGTGAGACGGCGCTGATCAGCGCGTTGCTTGCGGATGGAGTACGCCACAGGCCCCCCGATCGGGGCGTTCCCGCCGTATGATCGAGGGAGACCGCCCGGCATGACGGGTCGGCCCCCGGGGAATGTGAATCTCAGCGGGCCGGACCGGCCATGGCGGGTTCCGGTTGGCCAATTGGCGCAGAGGGGCGGGTTTCACGGGGGCGATTCCCTGCCTATCCTGAAGGGACCCCCCGGGTCGCCCCGGCGACTGCACGATGAGGAGGACTCCGTGCCGCTCTCAGAGCACGAGCAGCGCATGCTCGAGCAGATGGAGCGAGCGCTGTACGCCGAAGATCCCAAGTTCGCGACAGCGCTTGAGGGAAGCGGGCTGCGTACGTACACCCGGCGACGGGTCTACCAGGCGGTCGCGGGCTTCCTCGTAGGTATCGCGCTCCTCATGGCCGGAATGGTCGCCAAGCAGGTCTGGCTCAGCGTGGTGGGCTTCCTCGTCATGCTGGGCTGCGCGGTACTCGCCGTGACCGGTTGGCGCAAGGCCCCCAAGCCGGGCGAGCAGCCCGCCGCGGGAGCCCCCCACGCCGGTCGTCAGGGACGTCAGCGGCGCTCCATGATGGACCGCATCGAGCAGCGCTGGCAGCGACGCCGCGACGAGCAGCAGGGCCACTGATTCCCGACCGCTCCCACCGACGTATGTGAGGGGTTGCCGTCCTGTGTGGACGAGCAGGCCCTTGCTGAAGATCTCCTTCAGCGACCACCAGACCGACTCGATGTACTCGGGCTCCATGGTCACGTACGCCTCGTCGAGGTC